>JAFAUE010000433.1 GCA_019243475.1 Acidobacteriota bacterium
CTTTCCGCGATCACCGCGCTGATAGTTTTTTCCTGAGCTGCGCCAATCATGGCTGCACTTCCTCTATCAGATATTCTGACAGGCGGGACGAATAATTTTGTGATTTTGTGAATTGTGGTTTCGTGATTTGGACGGTGGCCAGTTGTCCTCCCTGCACCCTAGAGCTGCCGGAAAATCGCGGACTCCGCAAATCACAAAATCACCAATCACAAAATCTGTCTTGATTGCATCCTTCTGACTGCCTGTTCTAGCCTTTAGTGGCTGGATTTCATACGTTATGGCTCTTGAAGAATACAAACGCAAGCGCAGCTTCGATCGCACGCCCGAGCCTCCTCCGAAGCTTGATCCCAAAAAGGGATTTCGGTTTGTCGTTCAGAAACATCGGGCCTCACATCTTCACTATGACTTTCGCCTGGAGATGGAGGGAGTGCTTAAATCATGGGCGGTCCCCAAAGGTCCGTCACTGGATCCGGCGGACAAGCGGCTCGCGATGCACGTGGAAGATCATCCGGTCTCCTATTTCCATTTCGAAGGCATCATCCCCCCGAATAACTACGGAGCAGGCACCGTCATGGTGTGGGACACGGGAACGTGGGAGCCGCTGCAGACCGACTATTCCGAGCACAAACCAAGTCGCGCAGAGCGGGAACGCGAAGCTTCAGCCATGCTGTCTAAAGGCGATTTGAAATTCCGCCTGCACGGACAGAAGCTGAATGGCGACTTTGTTCTGGCCAAAATGCGCTCGCGCCGTCCTGGCTCGAAAGGGACTGAATGGCTTCTCATCAAGAAGAAGGATGATGAAGCCCAGCCGGGGTACAACATCGACAAGTACGATTTCTCGGCTCTCACCGGGCGGTCGCTCGACGAGATCGCCTCCGCTGAAGGAGCGGCGGAATGGCAGAGCAACCGCACTGCATCTTCCGGACGCTCCGGCGGGAAGAACTCATGGCTGGCAGATGCAGTCGCAAAGCACGATCGCCAAGCTGCGGCGCAACGCGTAGCGGCCAAGAAATCAGTTAATGGTGCCACTCCGAAAAAGCGCAACGCCGCAGCGGAAGCCAAGCCGAAGTCGCCTGAGAAAAGCTCTCCTCCGGCAACTGCTAAAAAAAAAGAAAGGTTCGGGCTGGCTGAGTTGAAAGGAGCTGTGAAAGCTCCAATGCCGCCTGAGATTCATCCCATGCTGGCGACCTCGGTCGATTCGGCTTTCGACGACGATGGCTGGCTTTATGAAATCAAATGGGATGGATACCGCTCGGTCGTTTTCTTCAACGAAGACGGTAACGGCTCGTTGCGCATGGTGTCGCGCAATCAGAACGAACAGACCGACGAATTCCCTGAGCTGCACGTTATCGCCGATCAGATCGACTGCAAGTCGTGCATTCTCGACGGCGAGATCGTGGCCCTGGATGAGAACGGCCGCGCATCCTTCAGCCTCATGCAGCAGCGCAGCGGACTATCGCTCGAAGGAAAGCGCCGCGCGGCTGACCGCAGCGTGTTCATCCTCTACTACGCGTTCGACATCCTTTATCTCGACGGCTATTCGCTGATGAAGGTCGATCTGGAAGAACGCAAGAGGCTGCTCAAACAAGTCCTGAGGCCGAACGAACGCGTGAAGATCTCCGATCACTTTATTGGAAACGGCACGACGCTTTTGGACGCTGCCCGCCAGCAGCAACTCGAGGGCATCGTCGCCAAGCGACGCAACAGTTGTTATCTGCAGAAGCGCAGCCGCGAGTGGCTGAAGATCAAGATCACGCAGCGGCAGGAATGCGTAATCGGTGGGTACACTGATCCTCGCGGCAGTCGCGAGAACTTCGGCTCTCTGGTACTCGGGCTCTACGACACTAAAGGGAATCTAATTCCCGTCGGTCAGGCGGGTAGCGGATTTACCCACGCATCGCACGCAAAGATGTGGGAAACTCTGCACAAACTGGACACCAGCAAGAATCCCTTCACCGGAAAAGTTGACAGCCCGCGCAAAGTCCATTTTGTGAAACCCGAACTGGTGGCGGAAATCAAATTCACGGAGTGGACCCACGAAACCAATGGCGGCGGTTTGAAGATGCGCGCCCCGGTGTTTCAGGGATTACGAAAAGATAAGAAGCCGCGGGAATGCACCTTCGATCTCCCCAAGTCCACTGATGAAGCGCTCGGCACGGGTGGAGACGCGGCATAAATCGCCCTTGCCCCCGCGCCATGCCGACATCCACGGCCTGCTAATCAAAAAAGTTATTGCGACGCTGCCGCTGTAGTCGCAGCTGGGGCGTTTATCGGCTGCTTCACCAAAATTGCCAATCTGGGAAATGAGAAGCTCCCGCCCGCATCGTCAATTACGTTCACCTGGCAAGTGTAGAGTCCCGGACGCAGCTGCGCGAGAGGTACGTCGAGCTGGAACATCGCCGCTTTACGCTCCGGAGCATTGATCTCGCGTGCTTCAATGAGCGGCGTTTCATAGGCTTTTATCCCCGCCTTCAGAAATTCGACATTGGTTAAAACGCGCACCGAATTCTTCGCAATCTTCTGCTCGCCCTGCGTGCTTTGCAGGCTTAGATCATGCTTCTCTTTTGCCGGGTCATAAACCTCATATTGCATATAAAGATGCTGGTCCGGCGTGAAGACGTGGGTGATGTTCGGCACCAATTCGTGACCGTCACGGATTAGCGGATTGGGATTGTTCTTTTTTGGGGTCGCCGGCGTGCGCTGGCTGGCAAGGACGATGGAACTCATCTTCAACGGCGCTTTGCGCAAGTCCGGAACGGTGACATCTGTCTCGAAGGAGCCGAGCTTTCCTGTCTGGTTCTCGCGCACGACAAACTTGATGTGGAACTTGCCGGGCGGCAGGACGAAACCGGTGTTGTACTGCACGTTCTTGCGCCGCACCTGACGTGACTCGTCAACCGCCAGTTTCACTGTCTCCCGCGCATTGCCGATGGCGTGTTTGAATTCGTCTTGCACTACGCCAATGATGTCAATGGTGGCTTTGTCCTTGTCTTTTTCTGTGACGAAAGGAATCTGCGAACCGGGAACGATCAGCGAGACGGGAATGTAATAGTGCGCGTCGTCGAGCCGGAAGTAGGCCGCGGCAATGTACAGTGCAACATCGACGTCCGGCAAGTCGGACGTTAGCTCGTCAAGCATCTGCTGCTCGCGGTCTTCCTTGTTGAAGTGGGCATAGTCTTTGGGGCCGTAGTAGCCGTTGCGATACTCGAGTTTCAAATCGGGACGCTTCACAACGACTTTTACGTGACGGAATTTTCCGTTCATGTCCGGATTGGTGCTGCGGTATGCGAGTACGTAGTAAGCCGAAGTGTCCCGCTGCACGGCGCTGAAAACGCCGCTCAGGTCATTGGAGTCGAGGAAAGCCTTGCCGCCCGTGTCGCCCGCCAGCGTCGTGAGCGTCTCCTGGCTGTCCGCGTTGCTGTTGAATTGATCGAGGATCGATTGTCCTGAATAGGCCGCACGACCGCGAAGACTGGCGCTCTGCGCTTCACCTCCCGGTGGGAATGCCTGCAGCCCGCGAACATCCAAGGTATATAGCGCGACATTCGCCTGCACGGCAGCGTTGGTGGCCGCGCGCAGCTCTACCTGGTTCTCGATTCCCGAGCGGCTTACTCCATTGCTGAAGTAAATGATTGATTTCTTTTCTTCAATCGGAGACAGCGATTTAGCAATCGATTGGATGGCCTGCAGCTTGCGGTCAGTGTTGAACTGGTTGTATTCGGAATCGTCCGCGACAAATGAGTTTCCTGTATCGGCAGTTCCTTCCGAGGTGCCGGTATTACCGGCTGCAAATCCCTGTCCTTCACTGGAGTTGTAACCGGCAATAACGGTGGACAGTCGAGATTTGTCGTTGGTGAAGTCCTGATCGACGTGCAGCGATGAAGCCAGAGAAATCAGCGCCACCAAGTCGGCCGGCGCCATCTGTTTTTTGACGTAATTTTGTGCGGCCTGGACGGCGCGATCTATATCGTCGTCCTCCATTCCGCTGAAGTCGAAGAACATCACGATCAAGCGATGGTTTTTAAGCTGTTCTTTGTTGATCGGCTGTTGGGCGCCAATGATCTTCAGCGGGGCCGCAGTCCCACTAACTGTGGAGCCGTTTGGACCCGCCGTGGCAAGTGCATCTACATTCTCAAAGTCGAAGCTGGCGAGACGCTGAACCTTACCGTCTTCATACACGGTGAAGTCGTCCTGAGTTAATCCACGAACAAGATTGCCTTGCTTATCGCGGACCACGACATTTGTGAGCACGAGGTCGCTGGTGACTTTGATGCGGTAGTCATTTGGGCTCTCCGGCGACTGTGAGTCCTGCGCCACCATCGCGAGGCCCAGGCCTGCCAGAATTCCCAAAAGGATCCACGAGCGAATACGAAGTGCACGACGGCGCCCAAAGAGATCACGGGCAAATGCGCTCTCCACAAGTTTCTTAAAGCGCCTTCGCGAGCCTCGTGTTTCTTTTTCAGCGCGATAGTCGAAGGGAAGTCGTGCTTTGTCTGAGGACATTAGAAGCGGTACCTCGCGCTCAGCGTAACCGTCCGCATCGAACCCGCGCTGATCACTTCGCCGTAGTTGCGCGAATCGAGCACGGTGCCGATGCTGCTGAATACCGGATGATTGAGGACGTTGTTAGCGGCAATCCGCAGCTCGAGTGCGCGAGTGTCTTTCGCCAACAGTGTCTTGCTTACGGACATCCCGAATGTGAACTGGCCGGGGCCGATGATGCTGTTGCGGCGGGCATCGCCAAACTGTCCCGTACCCGGAATGGCGAATGCGGAGGTATTAAACCAGCACTCAATTGTTCCTACGGGGAAGCCGTTTGGGCAGGTTCCGCTATATGGATCGCCAACGATATTGGCGCGCAACGTTCCATTTACGCCTTGAGAAACATCGGTAAAGTTGCCCAGGACGCGCGGAGTAAAGGGGAATCCTGAGGCGACGCTGAAGTTGCCGCTCCACTGCCAGTCGCCAAGCACATTCTCCAGCCAGCCGCCGTTATTATTGAGCCACTTCTTGCCCGTGCCGAAAGGAAGCTCATAAAGGAAGTTGCCGGTGAATTTGTGCCGCTGATCGAAGCTGGAAAGACTCCGCTCGGCAGCCAGGTCCAAATCGTTTTGCGCCACCACAACCGCCCCTCCGCCAATGGTCGACGCATTATCGATCGACTTCGAAAACACGTACGTACCTTGAGCGGAAATTCCATGACGGAGCCGCTTGCGCACCTGCAGCGTTCCCGCGTGCAGGATTGAATCGCCTTGCGACGTTTCCAGAATGAATGGCTGCACGCCGGGAATGCGCAATTGCCCATTGGGAAGGCGGTTCGGGGCCCGTTGGATGTCGAGGTCGGTGCCTTTGGAACCGTTGTAGCCGATGTTGACAAGCAGCGAAGGCTTGACCTCAGCCTGGACGTTCAAGTTCCAGATCTGAACGTAACCAAGCTTGTAATTCTTATCGATAGCAAAGTTGTTGGTCACTGCGGCGACTGCGGGCGGGAAGCCGTTCTCCAACGTAAGGAAGTTTGCAGCCGAACTTACATTCGTTTCTGTGAAGGCAAACGGCGGCTGATTCGCCAGGTTCTGCACGATGCTTCCATACTGGCCGGTGTTGTAGTTGATCCCATATCCGCCGCGCGCGACTATCTTCTTTGTTGCCTTCCAGGCAATTCCAATACGCGGAGCGAAGTTGTTTCGGTCGGGTTCGACTAGAGAGACGGGAAACCCTCCCGTAAATGGACCGATCCCTCCCGGCAGGACCGGAACCGCCGCAGATATCGCCGGATTCAAGTCCAGGTTCACGATTCGGTTATTCTGCTCGCTGAACGGAGAAATGTACTCGTACCGTAGTCCCAAATTGAAACTGAGATTCCCGCTGGCGCGCCAGTCGTCCTGGATGAAAAGGTCCCAGAAGTTCTGCCGGAACCCATAGGTGGTGCTACCGCCCTGGATCGATGTGAGCTGGGGCAGTCCAAGTAAAAAGTCGGCGAAGTCATTGCCCGTCGCAAAACCTGTGAAGGTGAAGCTGCCGCGCGCATTCTGGCTGCTCCGGGTATCGTTATAAATTCGACGAAAGTCGCCGCCAAAGCGCAGATTGTGTTTTCCTCTGCGTACAAACAGTGACTCAGACCAGGCGAAGGTTTGGTTATTGCTGAGCGTGGCGCCGATATCCTGCAAGCTTTGGAAATTCGTAAAGACCAAACTCGGAACGCCATAGTTGAATGGATCTTGTGAAGTTCGCGTAATGCCTGCCGCCGCGGCGATGTTTTGCTTATCCTGGAATAAATTGCTCAAGCGCGTATGACTGCGGTTGTAATTGAAATGCAGATTATTCGCGCCGGCCATCCAGCCGAACCCGGTGTTGATCCCAGAGGTCTGCGTAGTACCTGAGAGAGTTGGGAAAGCGTTCCCAAGCTCGTTCGTGCTGTTGCTGTAGTTCAAATTGAAGTTGATGTTGTTGCGCGCCCTTCGCCTGCCGCGTCCCCCTCCTCCGCCTCCCCTTTGCGGAGGACCAAACATCCCACCTTCTCCGAAGTTATGAATCAGGCGGATGGCAAGCTGATCGTTGTTCTGGGTCAGCGAGGTCACAAAATGAAAATTGTTGATGTCTCCTGGAAGGTTTGGCTGCGGAATGAATTGCAGCAGTGTCTGCGCTGCGGGATTGATGTTTGTGATGCGATTACCGGCGATCGGCTGGCCCGTAGTGGGATCGATGAGCTGCGTCGCCGTCGCTGAGAAATCGCCTTGCCTTTCGGCTAGTGTAGGCACGGTTGAGAATTCATCAAAGGGATTGGTGTTGCGCCCGCCGGTCCAATTCAGGAAAACAAACGTCTTCTCGCTGTTCACCACATGCGGAATCTTTAGCGGCGAGCCAATCGTCACTCCGTAGCGGTTCTGGTCGTAGCTGGCCTTTTGCGCGTTGGAGGGCAGATTGCCTGTTGTGTTCAGTGCATATGGAGCTGCATCGAAAATTGAATTGTCCGTGCTGTAAAAAATAGAGCCGTGGGGCTGGTTCGCATTGAACCGGCCTGCGCGTCCACCAAACACAAAGACTCCGGGTCCCCCGCCAAAGCCTCCGCCGGCTTCGCCGCCGAAAAGTATGGGTCCAGCTCCGCCGGGACCTTCACGCTGCATGCGGTCACGCATCTCCTGAATTCGGTCCTGGATCTCGTCCACGTTCATGCCGAAGTTCTGCGCCTGTCCCATTGCTCCGCTAATGGAAACGGACTCAGTCGGCGCGTCCGTGCCGGCGCCGTTTAGCGGCAATCCGGCAGTTTGCTGCGAAGTATCATTCGATGTAGGAGTGGTTCCCGAGGCATCCGATTCCGTGACAGAGAGGCTCTGCATCCCGCGGTTGGCCAGAGCCGTTGCAATCTGCTCCTGAGCGGCAGCTCCTGCGGCCTGCTGCTGTTGCGCAGCCAGGATCTGCGCGCGTGAGGACAGCATAAGATCGGCGTCCACTGTCGCTTGGGGGGTTTCCGGGGTGATTACAACTTCCTTGGTAGTCGATGCGAACGCGGCAAGGTCGGTCTTGATCACATAACGGCCGCGGGACGGAAGAACCAGGCTAAAGGAACCATCGGGATTCGTGGCGGTCGCGACTTTCTTTCCCGTGAGCGTGTTGGCCGCGGTGACGTTGACGCCAGGTAATGGGGTCGTTCCCGATCTGATAATGCCACGAACAACAAAGGTGTTCGTAACCAGCGCGGCCGCCGGTTGGGCTGATGCGACCGTTGTTGTCTGCGGTTGTGGCGGACTGCTGGCTGGTCCGATTGGCGCCGACTGCGCCAAAGAGCATCCGGAGAGCAGGACCAGCACTCGAAAAATTCGTGTCGTCATCGAACTACTGCTTTGGAGTCTGCGGAGCAGAACTCTGCGGCGTCGGTGCGGCATTGCCGCGACCTCGTCCTTCGCCTCCCGGGCCAGGTCCTATGAACATCATTCCGCCGCCCTGTTTTATTCGTTGCGCCATCTCAGGAGGCACGACGTTTACCATTTTGGGAACGAAGATGCCATCCTTTAATTCGCCGCGCGCCATGACCGTGTCTCCCGCCTTGATGTCAGGGAGCGTAATGCTTTCGCCGCGGCCCCGCTGGAACGAGGTGTTCTCGTCCGCTTCGATTGTCTGTTCCACGCCGTCGATTCGCTGGATCGTGATTTTGGGCGCATCAATTGACTTCACATCGCCCAGAACCATGGTCTTTCCCATCGCTTCCTTCATCCGTTCCTGCATCTGCGTCTGCGATGGAGCAGAGGAGATCAATTGCGCGTTCCAAGCTTTATCGCCGGTCGATTCGCCGCGAACGGCAACGGTGTCTCCAATTTTGAAGTCGGCGAGTTTGGCCTCCTGTTGCTCCTTCCGGAAGCGCGTCGAGGCGCTGATGTTCACGGTCGCGATGCTGCCGTCAGGCGTTTTTAGCTTCAGCGTCGAACCTGAAATTTCCGTAATCTGCCCAAAGACGCCGCGAAACGCCCGGCGGTCGAATCCTCCACCTTCGCGGCGCTGCGGCTGATCCTGAGAAGGTTGCTGAGCGATGCAAGCGCAGCACGTTAGAAAGAGAAACAAGCAGTGAAACCACATCTTCATTTTTGGCCCCTAGCAAACTCTATTCAAAAAGACGAAAAACCGGCAGAGAAGACACGCAAACAACCTGTAAATTTTTGTGTCGGCAAATCTGGGGCCGGAGGCGGCTTTTACGAGCATGAGCCGCCGTTTAGAGCCATTACCTGTCTCAGCTATTTCGCGTATTATCAAAGAGTTAACTGCAAGGTGTAAATCTAATGACAAAACCTTAGAGGGTAGGTTACACTATTGACAACTTTGTTTATGAGCTAAGGCCTTAGTGCGCCTTGGCCGGGCGCGTCGCCTAGGAGTATTCCGTTTGTCTTCAGTACTCTCGATCAAGGACACTTCCCGCGATTTGCTGGTCGAGATTCTCGCCGCTTTGAATCCTTATTATGCTGACCTTAGCGACAAATGGCGCGACCAGGTTGCAAACGAGTTCGGTTTTGGTCGCCGAGAGCTGGGAGCTCTTGCCAGCCTCACGCTGAACACAGCCCATTCCTTTTTTTCGCACGGCGATATTCCTGGATTTTTCGAGAATGTTGACTACTTTGCCATGCGGCTGGCCAAGCTGCAGGTGGACACGCGCGCCGTCGCGCGCTCGCTAGAAATCTACCAGGAACTTTGTGAGCCGTATCTGAACGGTCTTTTCGGAGCAAGGCTAAAAGAAGTAACGGCAACTCTGGACGTATTGAAGTCCGCCACGTTCGTGACCGTTTCCGGCGCCTACTTTGATACCAAGACGCGCGAATATGCCACTCTGCTGCGCGTGCTTGACGCCGAGCTTTCATCCGGCGAAATCACCGGAATGTTCCAGAAGGTGCTGGAGATCACCAGCGCGAACTTCGGCGCGTCGATGGCAGCGATCCTGCTGCGTCAGCCAGATTCGGACAGCTTCAAGATTCAGCGCTCGGTCGGGATCGAAGGCTTGGTGCCCGACGATGCCGAGTTCGATCTCGGCACAGGTTTTTGCGCAAGCCTGGTAGCGAGCGGCGAGCCGGAGATGATTCTGGATGTAGCCAGCGACCCGAGAATTATCAACTCGGTTATTAAGGATATTGCAACCTCCTTATGGGGCGTTCCGCTGAAATCCAGCAAGGGCGTGATTGGAGCGATGGTGCTCGGTTTCGCTCGTCCCTACGAGTGGCTGCCAAATGAACGCGACCTGATGCGCGCAATTGCCGATCGAACGGTAATGGCCATTGAGCGTGCGGAAATGACCGACGAACTGCGTGCTCGCGAAGCGCGAATTGCGGAGCTTTCTGCCCACTTGCTGGCTGTTCAGGAAGATGAACGCAAGCGCATCAGCCGAGAGCTGCATGACGAGACGGGCCAGTCCCTTATGGTCATCCGTCTCTATTTGGGTATGCTGGAAAACCAACTCAGCAGCCGTACGGCAAAAGCCAAGGTCCGCGAGACGGTCTCGGTTGTAGATAGAACGATCGAAGGAATCCGTCGCATTATTGCCCGCTTGTCACCCCTGGTACTGCAAGAGCTAGGCCTCGTGGCTGCTATCCGAAAGGAAGCTAAGGACTTAGCCAAGGCCACGGGAGTGAAGGTCAGAGTCGCAATCAATGAGGACGTCGGCCGACTGTCTCCCGAGATTGAGGCGGCTATTTACCGAGTAGTACAGGAGTCGTTGCATAACGTTGCTAAACACGCACAGGCCAAGAGCGCTTCTGTCCAAATGAGCCGAAACAATGACGTGGTCTACCTCACCGTTGAAGACGACGGTATGGGCATGCCGGCAAAAGCCAGCAGCCCGAGAAGCCACTCATTTGGCCTGGCTGGAATCAAAGAAAGAATAGCTTCTCTGGATGGAGAGGTGCGCGTCCACTCCGAGAAGGGCAAAGGCACTCGTCTGGAAATCATGGTGCCGGCTCGGCAGTATCAGGAAGCGATGTCTCAGAGCGCATAGGGTGAGCAGTTCAATCTGTCGCACAGGGATTTACCATGCCAAAGATTCGCTGTTTATTGACTGACGACCACACATTGTTCCGCCAGGGAGTCCGGCGCCTGCTTGAAAGTGAAGCGGATTTTGAAGTCGTTGGCGAAGCTGCCGACGCCGGGGAGTCGGTAGAGAAAGCGCGGGAGCTGCGCCCTGACATCGTGCTGATGGACATCGGTATGCCGGGCCTTTCTTCCTTTGAAGCCGCACGGCAGATTCGCAAAAACCGTCCAGAAACAAAGATCCTATTCCTCACTATGTATGAGGACGAAGACTACCTCGTCCAGTGTCTCGAGGTCGGCGCTGCCGGCTATGTGCTGAAAGACACTCCTGCGCCCCAATTACTGACTGCCGTGCGCGATGTGTACAAAGGCGGAAAGTATCTCAGTTCGCAAGTCCTCGGTAAGCTGGTCGAAGACTTCCGCTCACGCGTGCGCGACACGCGGATGCGTCCGCGAATTTCAACGCTGACGCCCCGCGAACGCGAGATCCTTAAGCTTCTTGCCGAAGGTAATTCCGTAAAGGAAATCGCCGTGATTCTGGGTTTGAGCGTGAAGACCGTGGAAGCGCACAAGTTCAACCTCATGCGCAAACTCGACATCCATAACAAGGCCCAACTCGTGACCTACGCCATCCAGAAGAAGATCATCAAGATCCCAATTGCTCAGTAGCCCTCCCCTGTAGAGAAAGCCCCGCTTGAAGCGGGGCTTTTTGTCGGAACGTTCCATTTTTCAGTTAAAATTGAAAAAATGAAGCGCAAGACAACTATGTATATAGACGATGCGATTTTGCGGAACGTACGAGTGGCCGCCGCTCGCGCCGGACAGCACGACTATGAGGTTGTAGAACAAGCTCTCCGTGCTTACCTTGGAATGGACTTCCTGCAGAAACTGTCAATCAAGAACCCACCCGGTGAAAAGGAGGCCCTGCGGATCGCGTATCAAGAGTTACACCGGAGTCGTAAGAAATAAGTGTTTCGGATTGTGATTGACCCGGGAGTACTGATCGCAGCGCTCATATCTCCATCCGGGATTCCGCGACAGCTTGCGGAGGCATGGTTTGCCGGAAAATTTGAGTTGCTTATCTGCCCAATGCTTATCTCCGAATTGAAAGATGTTCTTGGCCGCAAGAAATTTGATTCTTACGTCAGCATCGGCAGCCGGAAAACCTATATTGCTCTGTTGAGTCGGCTCGCCACCTGGGTGTCTGATCCGGTCGAATTGCCACGTGCAACCCCTGATCCGAACGATGACTACTTGCTAGCGCTTGCCAATTCTCAAGGCGCACACTTCATTGTGTCTGGCGATCCTCATCTCACGAAATTGACCGCTTCCGCCGTGAGAATTCTGTCACCGCGTGCCTTCTTAACGATTCTGGAAAAGGTTCAATAGCGGCTCCGCGAGTTATTTTTCGCCAATCAAGTACCTGCAACCCCGCGCCCCCATACGGGCCGAATGGACGGCGCCAGCCGGGACATCGCAACGATCGCCTGCGCGATAAACCTGCGTGCTTCCATTCATCGTGAGCGCCAGATCGCCATCGAGAATAATGTGCGCAGTTTCGCTGGAATGCGTGTGCTCCGGGTAAAAGGCGTTGGCTCCGTCTTGCCACGAGTACGTTGTCGTAAATCCTTCCGCTTCAAGTTGCTGGCGCAGGGCGCGTTCGTTTAAGGAAGCCATGGCAATCCTCCTCGGATGATGGGGCGTACTAGGAGCAGACTTCTGTAGCGTCTGAGCGCGAAGAGACTATTATCGTACGCGCAAAAATCGTTCTGCGGAGGCATCCATGAACGCTCTTCGAATCCGAACTGCATTCGTGTTGTCGGTTGTGATTATGCTGGGCACACTCGCGCTGGCGCAGTCTTCGTCGGCAAAGTCTACTTCCGCAGGTCCGCATCCCCAATGGGTCGGATGGTCGGACGATGTCTTCCAACAAGCCAAGGCGCAGAACAGGTTTGTGCTGCTGGATCTCGAAGCCGTGTGGTGCCACTGGTGCCACGTGATGGACGAGAACACATATAAAGATGCGCGCGTACTGCGCCTTTTAGGTTCGCGCTACATCGCAGTGAAAGTCGACCAGGATTCGCGTCCCGATCTTTCAAATCGCTACGAGGACTACGGCTGGCCGGCCACAGTCGTGTTCAATGGCGAGGGCAAGGAGATCGTCAAGCGCCAGGGGTACCTCGACCCCGATGAGATGGCGTCGCTGCTCAAGGCGATCATCGACGATCCAACTCCTGGGCCGTCAGTTAGAGCTGAAGCTAAGCTCACGTTCGCGGAGAATCCTGTGCTCGCAACTTCTTCGCGCGAAGCGCTTAGGCGTGCATATGCCGCGCAATATGACGCGAAGCAAGGCGGCTGGGGCTTTAACGACAAGTTCCTTGACGCCGATTCAGTGGAATACGCAATGCTGCTCGCGCAGCTCGGCGACAAAGCAGCAGGAAATAAAGCCCGCACCACGCTCAATCTTCAGCACAAGTATCTCATCGACCCGATTTGGGGTGGAGCTTACCAATATTCGGCCGAGCAGGATTGGGTGCATCCGCATTTCGAGAAGATCGCGTCGATTCAGGCGAATGATCTCCGCATCTTTGCTTTGGCCTACGCGCAGTACCGTGACCCGGAATATCTCGCTGCAGCGAAAGACATCCATCGTTTCCTCGTCAATTTCATGATGAGTCCTGAAGGCGCCTTTTACGTGAGTCAGGACGCCGATCTCATCGAAGGGCACCACAGCGCCGACTATTTCGCGTTGAACGATGCGGAGCGGCGCAAGCAAGGCGTTCCCCGTGTGGACAAGCATCTCTATGCGCGCGAGAACGGATGGATCGTTGATTCGCTTTGTGCGCTTTACGCAGCAAGCGGGGACACAGCGTACCTGGATGAGGCCACTCGCGCAGCGAACTGGGTGATTGCAAATCGCGCGCTACCGGATGGCGGCTTCAGTCACGATGCGAAGGACAGCGCCGGGCCTTATCTGGGCGACAACATTGCCATGGCGCGGGCGTTTGAGATGCTCTACTCGGTGACCGGTGACCGGCAATGGTTGAAGCGAGCCGAGGAGACGATGCAGTTCGTCTCCAAAACGTTTAACAACGGAGATGTACCGGGATACCTCACCTCGAAGGCGGCCACGAATGCCGGTTACAAACCTCATCCCCAGCGCGATGAAAATATACTCGTGGTCCGCACTGCCAACCTCCTTTATCACTACACCGGCAAGAATGAGTACACCAAGCTCGCGGCGCAGGCGATGCGGTATGTCGGATCTCCGCAGATTGCCAATACCTTTCCAGCAGCCGGTGCGCTGATCGCCGACTACGAGTTCACGCATGCTCCCGCGCATCTCGCGGTAGTCGGACACAAAGATGATTCCGCAGCCGGGTCTCTGTTCTTAGCTATGCTGAAATTGCCGGGCGGTTACAAGCGCGTCGAATGGTGGGACGATCGCGAAGGACCTTTGCCCCACGCCGAGGTCGAGTATCCTCCGCTGGACAAGGCCGCAGCTTTCGTTTGCTCCGAGCGCACTTGCTCGAAGCCGATCTTCGCTCCAGAGGAAATTGAGAGTAAAGTGCAGGAGTCGATGGCCAGGAGCGTCGAACCAGCGATGCCCGTTCGAAAGTAAAAGATCGCGCATCGACCGTGCGACGGTTTGCATTTACAATCCTTCCGTTTTGCTTCTCCAGCTCGAGGAGGCCGGATGCAAAAACGTCTGTTAGCCATATCGATTGTCGCGGCTTCTCTATTCCTACCGGCGTGCAAGGTGAGCAAGCCAGGTTCGGTGGAATCCGGCGTGATGAACGAAGTAAAACGAAAGGTCACCATTGGCGGCAAGGACGATCAGAACCCTGTGCCCGACACCCAAGCCAACATCGATGAAGGCAAAGAACACTTTGGCCACCACTGCCAGATTTGCCATGGGCTCGACGGACAAAACAGCGGGGTTCCTTTTGCCCAGCAGATGTCTCCTCCCGTAGCCGACCTCAAGTCACAGCAAATTCAGGAATATACCGACGGCCAGCTGCACTGGATTATCGAGAATGGCATCAACCCTTCGGGAATGCCGGCCTGGAAGGGCATTCTTGAAGAGGACGAGATGTGGAAGATTGTCC
>JAFAUE010000060.1 GCA_019243475.1 Acidobacteriota bacterium
TCCAGTAGAGGAATGAGTTCAGCACGCCGGTTTCCTGCAGATTGATGTCGTCGAACACTTTCTTCTTTTTTAGAACGTGGCCGATTGAGAGTTTGTCAAAGGTCATGTTGATCAGCACGAAGCGATCTTTCGGTTCCTTTGCATGCCAGCCGTCCTTGCCTTCGCCGTGAATGATCAGCACATAACGCGGGTCGCCGGGATACTGCGAGGCGAACTGCGAGGTGATCTTTGGGTCTTCATAACCGAAATACTCGCTAGAGGGATCCAGCACGTGATAGCGCTCGTTCGCCACCTGTATGCTGTCGCGCGACGTGACCACCAGCAGGACATCTTCAGAACCGTCTCCGTTGAAATCGCCTGTGAGGACCGGGAAGCCCTGGGCCAAAACGAATTGCGACCCGAATTGTGAATCGATGATCGCCTGAATGTCTTTATTGGGAGTCTTGGTATCGACCGTTGTCTGCGCGAGACTAAGAAGAGGCAGTAAGCCAACCAGGGAGATCGACAGCAAACGCATGAACTTCAGCATGTGCTTACTTTAAGCCCGCATCGGCCGGTTGCTAGTGGCGACTATGAGTCACGAAGGACGTAGGCCTTCGCGTAAATGAAGCCGCCACTGCCCAGCGCGCGCCAGAAGGCGACAGAGTCTCACGTTGAGATTTCCTAAGTTTTGTGGAAATCCTTGTGGGAAAGCCCACCTCGCTTCTATAAGAACTCCTGATTTCAATCATTTACACTCTTTGCATAGTCCACGTTGCAGGAGCAAGTCACGAAAAATCAGCAGCTTAGGAGACGGCCAAATCTTCCCGAGAAGCAGAGTTACTTCGGTTTCAGAAATATGAATCCAGGCGGTTTTGCACAATTTCGGGAAACGAGTGGTCCAATTCAGGAAAACTTTCTAAGGCTGATAGCTATCGCGCCAGCCAGAAAATTCGGCCCCAAAAGCGAATAATTACCAGCACCAAAAGCGCGGCCACGATGATTGCGAGCCCCTGAGCCTGTCGTCGGCGAGCGTCCACTCTCTATCGGATATCGCCCCGCTGCGGGTTGTAGTAGAAGCGGAAGCGGAGAGCAAGGTAAGGTCCGTTGAACTCTTTCGGCAGTGGGGGAAATGGATTCGACGCAGTGATTCCGCCCCACGCGGCTCGATCCAATGCGATGTCCCCTGACGGCGCCACCAGTCTCATGCCTTCGACTGATCCATTCTTGTCAATCACAAACTGAATCGCCAGCTTGCCCTGCTTAAAAAGCGGTGAGCGCGCTTCTTCTGGAATGAGGTTGTACCAGTTCCGCCGAACGTCTTCGAGAACTCGAGCGAGGTAGGGACCGAAGTCGACTCCCAGAGTGTCGCTCAGGATATCTACCGCACCCTGCGCGTCAGTGTTGGGTGAGAGCGGCCCGATGCCATAGTCGCCGCCTGCGCCGTGGCCGGCAGCAGCCGCGCGCGCCGCCTGCTGAATCGCAGAGCCCGCCGAGCCCGCTGTGCTGAACACATTGCGATTTGGCCGAGCTTCCTCCGGCTGTTCGAGCTTTGCTTGTGTATTGGAATTGTCTGCCGGCTTTGGCCCTGAGTTCTGCGCCTGCTGCTGCCCTTGTTGCTGTGGTTGCGGCGGAGCGCTGGCGACCTGCGGTTGCGGCGGAGCCTGCACCGCCTTCGGACCAGGAGGTCCCTGGCGCCGCGCGTTCTGCAGTTCCTCTAAGGTATGTCGATCCGGTCGCGGGATGCGTGCTTGAGCGACGCGGTTTTTGTCGGAGAGAATGCTGGTCTTCGGCGGCGCGACCTTTTGGTCGTCGTGCGGGAGCGCAAGAAACTGAACGTCACGGTCATCCAGCTTCGGCTCAACCAGCGCAACCTTATCTCTTGCAAACCAGTCTGGAGCGATCTTCGGTGCGGTGATGATCGCAATTACCAGCAGCAGGTGCAGGATCACGGAGATCCAAATGGACTCACGCCATCTGCTTCGATATCGTTCGTCTTCAAGCTCCTCGATAAATAAATGGAGCTCAGCCGGGTCCTGAGGCAGATCGCGGCGCAGCGGACGCGTTTCGGTTGCGAGCGTTGGTGGCGCCTCAGTGATTGGCATGGAACAAAATGACTTTCTGGCCGGTCCGCGCAGGTTAGGTTCTAAGAGATTCTCGCATTACTCCATATGCTGTGCACTCAGGCTGCGGCCTTAACCTGCACCAGAGTACGTATTTAGACGCGTACCCTGCCATCAAAGTCGCGCATATGGTTGGGTTTAGCAGGCCAGGACAGGTTCAGCTGTAAAGATTTGTTAGGGGAGAGTTTGGCGCCGCATGGGAAGCCAGGCTAACGGCCTAGCTAGACGAGCCGACTCGCGCTGCAGCTCGGCGAAGTCCCTAGGGTTTGAAGTTCTCGCCAAATAGCTCGCCGATCAGTTCGGCGACGGAACAAAGCAGGAGAACGTCGCCCGAATCGAAATTTCCGGGAGCAGCAGAGAGCACTTCGGCAATTCCAACGCTGTCATCCTGGAATTTGACGGGCACGATCAGCAGCGATCGAAACGAGAGTGAATCCTTCAGCTCTTCGCGGATGCGGCCATCGCTCGCCGCATCGGCAACCGTGACGATGTTGCCGCTGCGATAGCACTCACCGGTAAGCGTCGAACCCAGTTCCAGCTTTGCGCCGATCGGGGGAGCCGATCCGGCGCTGGCCTTGCAAACTACGTCACCATTTTCCGCCAGCGCGATTGCAGCGCCGCCGGCGCGAGTGAGTTTCACCAGACGCTCGGCAATCAAGCCCAAGGCTGCCGCATAGGGCAGAGCTTTTGCATTGATCTCTGTCCACATGGTGGCTATTTCTTTGGCGACGCCGGAAGAAGGTTCTTCGACTTTGCGCAAAAGCGCTTCTGAGGAATGAAACTTCTCGACCGCACTCTGGATTGGAGCGGTAAGCCAGCGCTTCAGCGCAGCACTCGAATCGGGTCGTATGCGCGTGAAGCGGATGCCGGCGCGCCCTGAGCCGTACCAGGCGACTACGCCTGCCGCTTCTATGCTGGCATTCACTGGAGGAAAGTCAAAGCGCAGGAAGGTCGTGCTTCCGGGCTCAAGGGGCGAGCTGCCGGACACACACAGCCCTCCCTCGCCGACGTTGTCCAACCACACTTCTTTCCCCGGAAAGAGCTCGATGGGCAGCGGCAGCGGAAGTTTCTTGCGCAGAAAGAGCCGCTGTTCCACTGGAAAAGAAGACGCGGCGGTGATGGGAGGTTCTGCCAGTGAGCTCACTCAGCCAATCCCATTATGGGAATTGCTTTGCCGAGGCCCAGGCCGTCGGTGTAGCCGCCGGAGCAGCCGCAGGACGGGGCGTCGGAGCGGGAGCGTAAGTGCCATTGTCCTTAGGAGCCGGCGCCGCAGCCGCCATCGCGCGCGCGGGTTCAGCAATATTCTCGTTCAGCAGTTTGGCCGCCAGCCGTAGCGCTTCCAGTTCGGCGGCGATGCGTTCCAGCTCGCGATGCAAGCGAGCGCTCTCGGCCTCTCGCTGATGAATCAGTTCGTTGATGTCCCTCACTTGGGAGTAACTCCTGTCCTAGAGAACTAAAAGTGAAAGTCAAGTGCATAATCCATCACTTTGCCTTACAAGTAAAGAGACAAATGAGGAACCTGCTTTATAATTCGCGCGCTCATCATGAAAAATTTCTTCTTCTGTTGCGTCCTGTCGCTGATCGCCTGTGTTGCCTCTACTTCACCAGCTCAAACGGCAGCGGCTCAAACGGGAGCCACGAACAGTCCAAAGACAACGGTAATTCGCGCCGCACACCTGCTCGACGTGAAGTCGGGACGCATGATCGACAATCCGGTGCTCGTGATCACGGGCGACAGGATTACCAGCCTCTCCGGATCGGCTGCAGCCGGTGCAAACGTCATTGACCTTGGCGGCGCGACACTCCTGCCTGGACTGATCGACGCCCACACGCATATCACCTTTGACCCGACCTTCGGATATCAGCAGCTGTCAATTTCGATTCCTAAAGAAGCCCTCACGGGCGCGAAGAACGCCAAGATCACTCTGGAAGCCCGGTTGACGACCATCCGCAACGTCGGCGCCAGCGGATTTACTGACATCGCTTTGCGTGACTCCATCAATGAAGGCATGCTTCCGGGGCCGCGCATCCTGGCCAGCGGCCCACCGCTCGGTATCACCGGCGGCCACTGCGACAACAACCTTCTTCCTTACGAGTATCACGTGCACGCAGACGGGGTGGCAGACGGCATTGCCGCCGTCCAGCATCAGGTGCGGGAAAACATCAAATATGGAGCTGACCTCATCAAGATCTGCGCTACAGGCGGTGTGCTGTCGAAGGGCGACGATCCGCAAGCCTCGCAGTACACGCTGGAGGAGATGAAGGCGATCGTGGCCGACGCGCATCGTCTCGGACGCAAAGTCGCTGCCCACGCACATGGCGCCCAGGGCATCCAGTGGGCCACCGAAGCGGGAGTCGATTCCATCGAGCACGGCTCCTATATCGATGACGCCGGCATCGCCGCCATGAAGCAGCATGGCACTTACCTGGTTCCAACCATCTATCTACAGACCTGGATATTGGAAAACTTCAAGCAAGCCGGGTTGCCGCCGATGTACGAAGGCAAGATGCGGGACGTCATAGCGGTTGCACGAAAAAATCTCACTCGCGCTTTCGCCAGCGGCGTGAAAGTAGCCTTCGGCACCGACGCAGCCGTGTATCCGCATGGCCTCAATGCGCACGAGTTCAATGAATACGTGCATATGGGCATGACGCCGCTGCAGGCCATCCAAACCGCAACTGTCAACGCCGCCGACCTGCTGGGCTGGTCAGACCGAATTGGGACTCTCGAAGCGGGCAAGTTCGCCGACATCGTTGCCGTCAGCTCCGATCCAACCAAAGATGTCACCACGCTCGAGCACCCGGTGTTTGTCATGAAGGGCGGAGTGGTGTACAGAAATGAAGGAAGACCATAGCTCTCTCATGACCCGGGCCCGAGCGCAACAAATCACCAGGGTGCTTGCCGACCCCACGCGATTCGAGATCTTCGAACGCATCGCGCGTTGCACCGGAGAACTCGCCTGCGCCGACCTTCGCGGCGGTTTGAAAATCACCCCAGCGACACTTTCTCATCATTTAAAGGAATTGAACGACGCCGGCTTGATTACCGCCCGTCGGGAAGCTAAATACATGCATTTGCAGGTCAATCGACGGGTCTGGCGCGAGTATGTAGCACAACTCGCCAAGCTCGCCTGAGATATCCACAGCTCCTTTTAATGAATCCCTCCGCTCTGCCGCGAATCAATTAGACCGTCATCGAACTGACTTCGAACGACAGAGGAGGGACTCGAGATGGGCAAGCTGAATGGAAAAGTTGCATTAGTCACCGGGGCATCAAAAGGAATTGGGGCAGCGATTGCCAAAGGGCTGGCCGCGGAAGGTGCGGCCGTCGTAGTCAACTACAGGTCAGACAAAGCGGGCGCTGAGAAAGTAGTAGGCGAGATCACGAAAGCCGGCGGGAAAGCCAAAGCACTGGCCGGCGACGTAGCCAAAGCCGCGGATGTTAAGAAGATTTTCGGCGAATTGAAGACCAATCATCCGCACATCGACATTCTCGTGAACAATGCGGGCGTTTACGAATTCGCGCCGATTGAGCAGTTCAGCGAAGAGAGTTTCCGGCGCCAGTTCGACACCAACGTGCTGGGCACTCTGCTTGCCACCAAAGAAGCCTTGCCGTTCTTCAACGGCAGCGGCGGCTCGATCATCAATCTCAGTTCCGTGGTTTCGATCACCCCGCCGGCAAATGGTTCGGTCTATAGCGCGACTAAATCCGCCGTCGATACGATCACGCGCTCGCTCGCGCAGGAGCTTGGTCCGCGAAAGATTCGCGTGAATTCTCTGGCCCCGGGATTTACCGAGACCGAAGGTTTGAAAGCCTTCGCCGGTGAGAATCCGGCAGAGGGTGATTTTGGAAAATACGCTGTGAGTCGTACGCCGCTGGGACGCGTAGGCCATCCGCAGGACATCGCCAAAGCCGCCGTCTTCCTCGCCAGCGATGACGCCGCATGGATCACAGGAGAAGTACTGCCCGTCGGCGGCGGAGCGAGGTTGTAAAAGCACTCGTCGGCGACGTTTACAGGTAAGGGCAGCGTGGCCGGAACGCTGCCTTCACCTTTTTCTCACACGAGCACGCGCCGCTGTAGCCGCAAGTCGACGGATTTGATCGAACGACATGCCTCTTCCCTTCTTGCTTGCCAAAATCCCTCTGAGCGAAATCAACCGCGAAAGGACGCGAATCCTCACTTCCCCTGGAAAGATCGCATACTCTAGCTTGTCACCCGACCGGATTTGCAGCGCCTCCCGAATCTGCTGGGGAATAGTGATTCGTCCTCTGGTGGTTACGGTGGAGTAAAAGATTGTCTTAGTCACACCACTTCCCCGCTCCTTCCACAATCGTGATGTACCGATCCATCGGCAGATTCGTGAATCGTTCGACTCGGCTGCTAGGCTGCGGCCATTTCACTTCCAGCCAATCGATTTTCGGATGCTTCCCTGCTCCCAGCACCATGCGCGGATCGTGCGATGACAGATAACTGCCCCCGCCCACTTTCATCAGACTCCGCTTCAGCTCTCCCGCCTGATACGTGACGCGGGCTCCGACGGCGTCAGGATTGGCTTTCTTCCCTTTCAGTACAACACCCAGCCAATGATTGTCGGCGGCGGCGTTATTGCGAAGCAGCACCGGGGCTTCGTCGTTGTTCGTGATCAGGACATCCACGGCACCATCATTGTTGAAGTCTCCCAGCGCCAAACCGCGGGCAGGCAGCGGGCGCGAAAACACCGGCCCAGCCTCCCCGCTCACATTGGCGAACGTTTTGCCGTCATTATGAAAGAGCAGGAGAGGCTCACGATACGTGACGTGTGGACGCAGTTTGTCCACCAGATCGTCGGGATGTCCGTTGGCAAGGAACAAGTCGAGATTGCCGTCATTGTCGTAGTCGAAAAATTTCAGCCCCCAGCCGCTCATCATCTGCGTGGGAGCGCCAATTCCCGAGGCGATGATTTTGTCGTCGAAGCTTTCGTCCCCGCGATTCTGATAAAGCGAAAAACCTTCGTGATCGAGATTCGAGACAAATAGATCCATCAGCCCGTCCTGATTAAAGTCTGCCGAATCGACTCCCATTCCGGAACGCGCGTTGCCGTTGGCGCCAAATGCCACGCCGGCAGTGAATCCAATTTCCTCGAAGCGACGCCCGCGGTTCGCAAACAGGAAATTGGCCACCGTGTCGTTGGCGACGAAGAGGTCCATGCGGCCGTCATTATTGATGTCGGTAGCCACCACGCCCCACGACTTGCCGGGATTCGCGGCAATGCCCATCTCCTCGCTCACATCGGTGAAAGTGCCATCGCCATTGTTGTGAAACAACCAGCTCGGCATGGGTGCGTAGGGCTTTGGATAGCAGTACTCTGTCTGGCCTTTCAGTCCTTCAACATTCGGCGCCGGGCACGCATGATGCTTCGCGCGATCGAAATCCACGAAGCGGCAGACAAACAAATCGAGCCGCCCATCGTTGTCGTAATCGAACCATACCGCGCTCGACGACCACCCAGGTGCCGCGACACCTGCTTTCTCCGTTACATCGGTAAAGGTCCCATCCCCGTTGTTGTGGTAAAGAATGCTGCGCCCGTACTGCGTTACGTACAGATCAGGAAAGCCGTCGCCGTCATAGTCCCCCACGGCGACTCCTTGCCCGTACCCGCCGCCGCTTACTCTGGCTTTTTCCGTCACGTCGGTGAAGGTGCCGTCGCGATTGTTGCGGTAGAGGGCGTTGCGCAGCGGCCGCGCCGGCTTAAAGAAGTCGCATGGTCCGCTGTTGACGAGATAGATGTCCATCCAGCCATCGTTGTCATAGTCGAAGAACGCGCAGCCCGCGCCGGTGGACTCAGGCAGATACTTCTCAGCAGATTTTCCTGCGGTATGCGTCCAGGTGATCCCGCTAACCGAAGAAGGAACCTCGGTGAAGAGTGGTTTATCAAAAGCGCGAGCCAGATTCGGACGACCTGCAAAGATCGTCGCAGCTCCAAGCAGTCGAAGAAATTGCCTGCGGGAGAGACCACTGGGTTGTAAAGTCGAAGTCAATTTGGGAACAGGCAAGGCCAGTCAAGGCTCGTATCAGCACGAAGGCTCACTTAGGCGAAGCGGCCGCTGGCGGCGCGGCCGGCGCATTGCCCATTACACCTTCGGCAATCTTGCGCTTCACCTGCTCGAGGCTCGCGGCCGACTCGCGCTGTAACGACGCCTCCCGATTCGCGTCCTCTTTTCTTCCCGCGCCGCTGTATGCCAAAGCCAGCTGGTAATGCCCGGTAGGGCTGTCCGGCTCCAGCTTCTCGTATGTTTCCAAAGGCGGAATGGCTTCGCTGAAGCGTTTCGAGCCAACCAAGGCCGTTCCCAATCCGAGATACGCTTCGGAAAAGGCTGTGTCCAGCTTGGTCGCGCGGGAGAAATGGCGGATCGCAAGCGGCAGATCGTTGTCCTGCCGCGCCAGCTCGCCCAGCACATACTCCGCGCCGGCATTCTTGGGATCGATCTCGAGCTCCTGCTCGAATTGTTTCTTGGCTTCCGCCACGTCTTCGGGCGAGGGACTTTGCTTCGACATCAGCGCGCGTCCCAGGCGGTAGTGAATCCCCGGGAGCAGCGGACTGATCTCCAGTATCTTGCGGTACTCGGCGGCAGCTTCGTCGTAGCGCCCCTGAACCTCCAGTGACTCCGCGCTGAGCTGATGCACCTGGTAGGAGAAAGGCGCTTCCCGCACGAGATCTTGCGACGCATGCTGCGATAAATCGGAATAAGCATGCGTGGCCGCGTACAGCACATCGGGATCGCGGGGAAATTCACGTCCGAGCACTTCCAGGAACGGCAGAGCGTCAAGATAGGCGTTGCGCGTCATGGCACAGCGCAAGCCATCGAGCCCGGCACGCTTCAGCGATTCCCGATTGGCAGCGGTATGAATTCCCTTTTTGAGAATCGGAAGCGCCTGGTCGCACTGCCCGCTCTCGGCGAGACCGAGTGCACGATCAAGTGAGACCGTGCTGCTTCCTCGCTGGGAAACGCTCGTCGACTGCGCCGAAGAGAAGAGTGCGATACCCGCAATCAAGCCGGACGCGATGAGACACTTAAACATCCACGGCATCATAAACCGGATTTTCCGGATAGAGGCACTTGTATTCTCAGCGCTCGCGAGGTTTTTGTTGCCAGCCGGAAGCCGATAGCCAATAGCTGATAGCCGGACGCCGATAGCCACCATAAAAAACGGCAGACGCCCCGAACGCCTGCCGCTGCGTAAATGCGCACGACTAGAAGTAGAACTTCAGACCAAACTGAAGCTGCCGTGCGCCCTGCGAGCCCGTAATCTGGCCGAAGACCGGGCTGCCCGGATCGAACGATCCGCTTGCCGGGCCGCCGGAGAACGTAAGCACTCTGTGATTGAAGGCATTGAGAGCTTCGAAGCGGAACTCCAGCCGTTTTACTTCCCCAATCGGGAACTGCTTGTGCAGTCCCAGATCTGTGTCCGCATATCCCGGCCCGCGGGCGTTGCCGACCGAGCAGGTGCCGAAGGTATTCGGAGCCGCGTCAACCACGTTGCTGGTGTCGAACCACTGTATGTACCCCGGCGTATTTGTCGCTGCATTCGCCGGTACAACTTTGTTGATGTTGTGGATGGGACCCTTGCAACTCGGGCGCTCGCTGAGGAAATAGTTGCCGATCCCGTTGGTGCCTGAAGGATCGCCCTGGAAGTTGCCCCAGCCGCCGAATTCGTTGAAGGTGAGCGCGTTCCCGGTGTGCAGCGTCACGATACCGCTGACCTCCCAATTGCCGACCACCGCGTTGAGCGCAGCGGGCAGATCGTGTCCGAACTGCTTGCCGCGGCCTACGGGAAGCGCGTACGTCACGTAACTCGAGAGAATGTGCGTCTGGTCGAAGTAGCACGGCCCGTAGTCGGACTTGCCGTCGTAGGCGTTCTGCCAACCCGGCTGTCCGCCCGAACTCTGCGCCTGTGTGCTGCCCCACCCTGTCCCGAAGTATCCCGGCGAGTTGCTGATGCACTTCGAGTAGGTGTACGCAACCTGGGCCTCGAGCCCGTTGCCCATGGTCTTTTTGAGTACGGCCTGGAGAGCGTCATAGCGCTGCGAGGCATTAGAGAAGGTCGAGCCTGCAATGGCGTTTGCGCCGCCCAAACTGGAATTATCCGCGGAGTACAGAGAGCCCGCAGCGCCGCCGCCGAGGTAAGGTCCGGCAACCTTGGAGACGATTAGTTGTCCGGGTTTGGCAATCGTGCCCTGCGCGTTCAAACCGACCAGCTGCGTCACGTCCATGAAGTTGAGCAGGTGCGTGCCGTGCTGTCCCACATAGCCGATCTGGCCGGTCAGCGAACGAGTGAACTGATGCTGGATGGTAAGGTTCCACTGCTGCGCCATCGCGGGACGGAAGTTGGCATCGAAGACGCGAATGCGCTTGCCCGCGTAGCAGGAGAAGGTGATGCTTGCGCACGGCGGAGTGGATGGTCCGAAGCCGGTTGTGATATCAGCACCTTTAGGCGGCTGCTCAGACGCACCGAAGAACGGAGGATTCTGCGTGAGCTCTTCGTTGGCGCCGCCGCCTTCCTCGTATGAGGAGATGCCGTAGCCGCCGCGCAGCACCGTCTTGCCGTTCAGAAAGCCGGGGGACCAGGCGAAGCCCAGCCGGGGCGACCAATCGCCGATGCCCAGGTAGTTGTTGTACAGCGCGCGATTGTTCCCATTCTGGTTCGGCAGCTCGATAGCACCGCTGTTGATGTTGAAGTTCACGATCTGATCGTGGATCTCGTAAAGC
>JAFAUE010000119.1 GCA_019243475.1 Acidobacteriota bacterium
GCAGCCGCTCTTCGCTCGTGGCCAGATCCGGGCAAATTCGGCCCTCCGGGCCGGATTTGCGCAAAATTTCCATTCGCCTGCGGATCACTCCCTGAACAGTGCGGATCACTGCGGATCACTCAAAATATGCTGCGGAGCAGGTGCAAGCAGAGAAAGTGCGGAGCAGGTGATAAGGAGCAAATTCCGGAGCAGGAGAAGCGGTTAGTCACTGCCGAGTTCCAATAACCGGCGGCACTCCAGCGCTCGTTCGCCGACTGCATCAACCAACTTTGCCAGAATCGGATGGTCAAGACCTTCAGACGCGAAACGGCGTCCGGCGTCAGCAGCGATGTCCGGGAGCTGGCTAGCAAATTCCACTAGGCGGTTAAGGATTTGGCCTTTGTCTATGCCGACGTTCACAGCAAGCTTTCGCCATTCGTTTTTGCCAATGTTTCTGATCCTGTACTCTCCGCCAATCTTCATTGCGAGCCTGGTTTTGTAAGGATTGAAGCTCGCTGGGTAGGGTAGAGCGCTCGCAATGTCATAGATCGGCGCGAGACGAATGGATGACTCCCTGCCGATGAGCACTGAGTAGTTTTTTGCATGGCCATCAGTGCCTGCTATAAGCCAGTTGAACCCGATGGCATCAATGAAGGTGCTTGCATCTTCGAGAGGCTCGAAGGAGTTGGCTCGCAGAAGCTCAATGATGCGCTTGACCCCAGGCCCGCCCTCGGCTTCGTACTTCCGCGTCGGAGCAAGTGCGAGCGCTTGGCAAAGATCCTCTTGATGCACTCGCACCACTTTATCGCCTTGAAATATACGGTCATAGCGTTCGACAACAATAGCTATCTGATCTTCGAAGCGCCGAACAAATGATCGGGCCACGGCAAAACCCAAGCCACGAGCGAGTTCCAGACAAAAGTGCTCATTTTCAGCATGTCCTTCGAGATCCGGAATTGGCGGTTTAAGAATGTGCGTTGTGGGTATCCTGCCGGATGGGATACCCCAACGATCACCTTTGCGAATGAATGCCGTCTTTGCTTGAGCGCCGGCGAGACTGAACTGACCGGTATCGCTGATTCTCCGCCATGCGGAATGATCAGCGACGAGGTCCTTGAGTCTCTCAGCAACGTCATGCTCGGAAAGCCAATCAATATTGTCGTTGTCATTCGCAAGGTCCTTAATCCGCTCTGGCCTTACGAACTGAATTGCGCCTGCGCAGTCTTCGCCAACCTTTTCGATCAACCCGAATGCGTTGCGAGGTGAGACGTGATACCTCTGGGCCCACTTGGCCAGTATGTTCTCGTTGTCTGGAAGCAAACCCCACAGGTATGCATCAATCGGTTCGTGTTTGTGCTGCTGAATGACCAACGGCATCGAAAGCGAAATCGGATACGCGCCACGTGTGTTTTGCCACTCCTTGCTATAGAGGAATGTGAGCCTCCCGCTTTTATCTCGAGTTACCCTGCCTACTTCCGAGCCATCTAGAAGTGCGAGTAGTTCGTTGCTCACCTTTTTCCACTCTTGAGGTTTTGAATGACTTGGTTGATATCGACTGGAGAGACTTGAGCGCTGGTTCGCTGATGGGTTGTACTTCGTTTGTCACGAGATTGGAGGCACAGTGACATCTCGAGCGGTCCGAGAACTCTCAGAATGATTCCAATAGACGCACCCGGAACTCCCTTTTCCAGTTGCATCAGCCAATTCCGGCTAACCCGCGCTCGCTTTGCGAGAGTCCCTTGATCGATCCTTAACTGCGTTCGGCGAGCTTTAATTGCCGCACCGAGCTGGGCTGGCGTTTTGAGATTAAGATCCATTGGTCTGCCAATTATAATGGGCAGCTTTAGACGTGTGTCAACTATAATGGGCAATACCTGTATGCAGATGATTCTTCATTAGGTTGTCTTGCGAGTGAGATCTTGGATCTTCTGTTTTGCGACTGAAGTCGATCAAGGACCGTAATGCCAAGTATAGTGGGCAGCTCCAATATGCAAACTATAATGGGCAACCAAATCGACACACCATCACAGAGGCAGACGTGGTTTCAAGAGAAGAGCTGTACGAGTTGGTATGGTCCGCGCCAATGGTCAAAGTGGCGGAGAAATTCAAGGTTTCGGGTAGCTACATGGCCCGGGTTTGCGCGAACTTAAATGTTCCACGACCGGAGCGAGGGTATTGGGCAAAGCTCGCAGTAGGAAAGGCACCCGACAAGCCTTCGTTGCCGGAATTACGACCAGGTGACCAAACAAGCTGGTCCCAAGATGGGGAATTGCCATCGCCAGCACGACCGCGTGTGTTGACACCGTCACAGCGGCTTCCACGCAGACAGTTGCCCCCTCTCGTTACAGGTGTTCATGGGTTGATTCGTGACGCAAAGGGACATTACGACGACGGCTACAAGGTGGAAGAGGACCAGCATCTCAGACCCC
>JAFAUE010000287.1 GCA_019243475.1 Acidobacteriota bacterium
GCAACAGCGCCGTAGCGGCGAACACGGTGAGCAGAAAAGTATCGAAATGGGACTGCTGCAGCTGGCTGGCTACGCGCTGCTGCATGGTGGCAACGCGATAAACGGGAACTCCAGGAGCGACTTTGGCGACTACGTCGCGCAATTCGCTTACCGGAATTGGCGCGCCTTTGGTGCGAATCACGATGTCCATCGTGCGGCCGATCCAATCCCAGGCGTCAGGAGGCATCTGCGCCAGGGGAACGTAGAACTCGCCATGCGCCTGCTGATCCAGTCCCCATGCGTGAGTGTCGGCCACGATGCCAACCACCTGGTGCCATACCGGATCCAGCCGGCCCTTAGGACCGTGCTCGCAGCAGGCGAAACGTTTCCCAATCGCGTCCTGCCCAGGCCACATGGTGCGCGCCAGTGTTTCGTTGACCAGCACGACCATTGGTTTTTCTCGTGTGTCCTGCGCAGTAAAGACGCGGCCTTCCTTCAGAGGCAGGCGCATGGTTTCGAGATATCCCGGCGTGACTATGCGCAGAGCGCCAAGCACGAGGTTCGACGGATCGAAGGGCTTGCCTTCTGCAAGCAGACCGTTGTTGCTCTCGCCCGTATTCAGCGGTGCGCGGGACACGACCGACGCCGACGCGACTCCGGGAAGTTGACGGATGTTGTCGAGGATGGTCTCGAATGCCTGGCGAGCAGCTTCAGGTTTGCTGTAGCCCTTATCGGGAAGACCGACGCGGCCGAGCATTAGGTTAGCGGTATCGAATCCTGGTTGCACTTTGGACAATGCCAAAGCGCTGCGTACAAGCAGTCCGGCTCCGGCAAGAAGCATCAGCGCCAGCGCCAGTTCTCCAACTACCAGCGCGCTGCGCACACGATCGCGGCTGGAGCTTGAGAGCGCCGCAGCCTCGCTGAATGCCTCGCGCAGACGGACGGCTGCCGAGCGCAACGCCGGCGCCATGCCGAATAGCACACTCGAAAGCAGTGCGACTGCGCACGCAAACAGCAGCGCGGGGAGATCGAGCTTTGCCTGCTCGATTCGCGGGACACCTGGCGGCGCGGCGGCGACCAGCCACTTGACTCCGAACGCCGCAATACCGATTCCTAAAACTGCACTCGCCGCGGCGAGTACCGTGTTCTCCGCGAGTAATTGCCGAATAATGCGCGCCGGTGTCGCTCCCAGCGCGACCCGCACCGCAACTTCTTTCTGGCGGGCGCGGGCCCTCGCCATCTGCAGGTTCGCGATGTTGGCGCAGGCAATGAGCAGCACGAATCCGACGGCGGCGAGAACCGTGTAGAGCGTCACGCGCTGATCGCCGAGTAGAGCTTCACTGAGCAGCGTGAGCATAAAGCCGCGATCTTTGTCGTCAAGCGGATAACGTTGCCGCTGCCGAGCTGCCAGGACGTTTATCTCCGAGCTAGCCTGCGCGAGTGAGACCCCGTCTTTTAGCCGTGCAAATATGTCGAGGTAATGGTTGTCATGGTTGCGCAGGTCCTCGGCGGTGAACGCAGCAGGAACCCAAATCTTGGACTTGCTGAGCATGGGATCGAAGGAGCCTGGCATTACGCCGATGATGGTCAGCGGCACTCCGTTCACACGGACGGTGCGTCCGACAATGTCCAACTGCTGGTGGAAGCGGGTGCGCCAAAGGTCCTCGCTGAGAACGGCGACGGCATCACGGCCCGGCGCGTCTTCGGAGTCAGTGAAGGTTCGGCCCAGGAGAGGGCGGACTTCGAAGGTACCGAAATATTCGGCAGTTACGCGCTCACCGTCGATACGTTCAGGAGCCTCTTCGGTTGCGAGATTAAAAGCCGCGGAGGCAGACGCCGAGACGCTGGAGAAAGAAGCGTTCTCATTCTTTATGTCGTTGAAGTTCCCGGGAGAAACTCCACCACTGTCATGACCCTGCCACATTTCCTGCAGCAAGAACACACGGTTAGGCTGGGCAATTGCGAGTGGACGCAGCAGAACCGCGTCGACAATGCTGAAAATGGCTGTATTCGCGCCGATCCCCAAACCGAGGGTTAATACAGCTACCAGCGTGAAGGCCGGGCTCTTGCGAAGCAATCTTGCCCCATAGCGAAGGTCTTGAATGAGAGAAGTCATGATTCAGGTGACAAAGCCTCTTTCTACGAGCATTGGTGGAACCACCATCCGCCGGCGCCAGGTTATTTCAAATGAGTGAGTTGTCGAGTTCGTGATCGTCTGGGCTTGGCGCTGGATTATCAAATTCGGCTGCGCATGTCCGAAAACGAACAATCTCCCATTCGTCCCCACGGTGTCTGTAATCCGTGACGATCTCGATATTTTCATTTTGTTCGCCTATGCTAAGCTGCGGTCGCCAGCATGCATCTGGGAGAGTCGTTCTAACAAGGCTACTTAGGGCTCCAGTCATCTCAAAGCTTGCTACAATCCGCTAACTTTCGTGAATAGTTGAACTTTTGCCGGGTACCCTGCGTATCTCCCGGCACTTTGAGACAGACAGTCCAGGTCGTGAGCAAGCCAGCCGTGGGACGGATACCCACGTGCATGGTACGGAATAAGTTCGGGGCACAGGCAGTCCCGATCCGCAAGCTCGCTCGGCAGTCTTCACTTTCGCAGGTCAGGGGCAAGCCGCTCAACAGCGTTGCGGTGACCCAGCCGTTTGTACCGTTCGCGATAACGCTGGAACTCAAAAGGAAGCAGAGCCGGTTGGAAGAAAACGCGCTCACGGCTGCTTTAGTACGTCGGTGCATCGCCGGAGATGCGGGCGCCTGGGAAGAGCTTGTGCGCCAGCAGAATCGGCGTATCTACAACATTTGCTATAGGTTTACGGGATCCGGCAGCGATGCCGAGGACCTCACGCAGGAGGTCTTCATCCGGCTCTATAGGACGCTCAATTCCTATGAACCTGACAAGGGTTCGTTCAACACGTGGCTGACGACGCTCACCCGCAACATGCTGGTGGATCATTTTCGGCGCACTCGGCAGGAACGGCTGACTGACTCGATTGACGCCGCGCCATCCGCCGACGAAGACGCGCCAAAGCTTTCTGAGCGCATCGAAGACCAGGCGCCATCGCCACAGGCAAGGCTGGCCAGCAAAGAAACCCAGAAGATGGTGCAGCTGGCATTACAAAAGGTCTCGCCTGACCTGCGGGAAGCGGTTATCTTGCGTGATTTGCAGGACATGGACTACAAGGAAATAGCGATAGCCCTTAAAGTGCCCGAGGGGACGGTCAAGTCGCGGATTAACCGTGGGCGTGCGGAACTGGCCCGGCTTTTATCTCGTATTAACAAACAGGTGTCTTAGGTGGATAAACACAGCCAATTCGAGACGAGGAACCCCGGGCCGGAGCTTACCTGCTCCGACTTCGACGCTCTCCTCTCCGATGCGCTCGACGGTACGCTGAGCACTCTCGCTCAGCGCCGCTTCGATCTGCATCGTCAGAGCTGTCCCACCTGCGGCCCTCTGTTCGCGGAGACCTCTGCCGGGCTGAATTGGCTGAGTGCACTCGAGGAAATCGAGCCTCCGACCAATCTCGTTCACAACATTCTGGCCGCGACAACCACACAGACTGTAACCGCAACCGCCGCGGCTCCGAAGCTCGCGTGGAAACAGCGGCTCTCGGAACTTTTGTCTGATGTTTTGGCTCCAGCGCGTGCCCTGGTTCGGCAGCCGCGCATGGCGATGACCGGCGCCATGGCTGTATTTTCCATCACGCTTTCCTTGAATATGGCTGGCGTGAAACTGACCGATCTGCGCCACGTCGATCTGCGGCCCAGCGCCATTAAAGAGCAGGCGACGATGAGGTACTACGAAACCACGTCGCGGGTTGTGAAGTATTACGAGAACATTCGGCTGGTCTATGAAGTTCAGGCTTACGTGCAGGAGATCAAGCGCGCCACCACCACGGAAGAGCAGGATCGCCCGCCGGCAACTCGCAACAAGAGCGACAACCAGAAGCAGGATCGCGAACGCAAGCAGAACTACTACAGCATGGAGCAACAGCACATGCTGTTAGCAAACTGGAGTACCTCCGAATTGAACAACCGTCGTAATCTACAATGCTCGCAAGCAGCCACATCCGCAGCGAGCGAAGAGCAAAGCAGCCTTTTGACTATCGCCTCTTTCCGTGGTGTAAAACCATTTGAGCATTCCGGCAGCGCGAAGGTTGAGAATCGCGCAGTCAATCGCCACTTGGGCAGGAGCATACTCGCATGACGTGCGCTGTCCATACCGATCAGGTAGCAACTTCCTACTGTCGCACCTGCGGCAAGCCGCTCTGCGCAACCTGCCAGCGCGATGTGCGCGGAGTCATCTACTGCCAGGATTGCCTGGCCGCACGCCTTGAAGGCACCGTTCCTCCAGCTGCCGCCAACATTCCTCCTGCGGTTTATGTTGCGCAGGGCAGCGGCGGAAGTCCTGGCCTTGCTGCGGTCCTCGGTTTCATTCCGGGAGTAGGAGCTTTTTATAACGGCCAGTTTGCCAAAGGCTTCGTCCATGTCTTCATCTTCGCCGTCCTCGTGCACCTGGCGGATCGGGCTGACATTTTCGGCCTCGGCGTCTTTGCCTGGATGTGCTACATGGTCTTTGACGCTTACAGCACGGCGAAGGCGCGGTTGCTCGGCCAGCCGCTTCCGGACCATCTGGGTCTGAATGCGCTGCTCGCCGGCTTCGGATTGGGAACCACAACTCATGCGACTCCCGCGGTGGCGACTGCCGGCGGGGCCCCTATGGGCGCATCTTCCGTCGGCTCGCCCGACGTCGGGCCTGTGGGCGTGGATCCCGCCGCAGTTCCTCTTTCGGGAACACCCTACGACGCGAATGCGAACAGCTGTTCTTCGGGCAGTATTGTTCCTGCCGGAGCAATCATTCTCATTGCACTAGGAGTACTGCTCCTCCTCGATAACCTCGGAGTCCTTTCGTTCCGTTGGCTCGGCGAGTTTTGGCCTGCGGTATTGATTCTGCTCGGAGTGTGGCTGGCCGCACGGCGCCTGGCTACACACCGGAGGTAAGCGATGGCGGACTACTACGACGACTATTACGTCCGCAATCGCGGCTGCCGCTGTCCTCGCTGTGCTGCCCATTGGCTGATGGGGCCGGCGATCCTAGTGACAGTCGGCATACTGTTTCTGCTGCAACAGCTCCGGATCATCGATTTTGGCCGCAGCTTTCCTATTCTGCTGATCGTGATTGGACTTATCAAGATCGCTCAGCGCACTGCTCCCGATATGGGACACGTGCAGCCTACGCCATACTATCCGCCGGGCGCTCTCGCGGATCAAATCCGCGACGATATTCGCCGCAGGACCGAAGAGAACGTAGCCAGGAACATGGGCATTCCTCCTCAGGGCCCTACCATTGAAAGCAATCCCGGCTCGGAGGTGAAGCGTGGGTAGTCCGCAGCAGCCCCCGATTGATCCGCGCTATTACCGGCCGTATCGCTTCTACCGTCCGCGTTCCATTGCGGGACCGATTGTGCTGGTCGCCATTGGCGTGGCATTCCTGCTGGCCAACATGCGGGTGATCAGCCCCGGACAGATTGCATGGCTGTTCGCCACCTGGTGGCCCCTGCTGCTGATCCTGCTCGGCCTTATTCGCATCGGGGAATATGCCATCGCCCGCAGCCAGGGTGAGCCTGCCCCGCACTTCGGTGGCGGCGCCGTGGCGATCGTGATTTTTGTTCTGCTCGTAGGTTTGACGGCCTCATCGGCGCGGCATTGGAACTGGCGAGCCATCAACGACAACGTTGACGTGAATCCGGGCTGGGACGGGATCTTTGGCGACCGCTATGACTTCAATCAGGAGATGACTCAGGCGTTGCCTGTTGGCGGACGCGTGCAGATCTTCTCCGACCACGGCTCGGTCACAGTCCACGTGACCGATAACGGCGACGCACCGGTGAAGCTCGTGGTCCACCGCCATATCTCTGCTTCTTCGCAAGAAGAAGCGCAAAAGTTCAACGATCGTGAAAAGCCGGCGATGACGCTTGACGGCAATACGCTCCATATCAATCCGGGACAGAACGAGCCGCACGTTCAGGTGGGTTTCGTGTGGGGACCGCGGTTCGTCTCCGACATGGAAGTTTGGGCTCCCCGTAAGGCCGCGGTCCAAGTCGATACCGCACGCGGCGACGTAGTAGTTTCCGATCGCGATGCGGATGTAAATGTCACCACCGCCTATAGCGGCGATATTCAGGTAAGCCAGGTTAAGGGCAACGTTGAAGTGGCGTGTCGCAAAGGCGATGTGCATATCAACAACGTGACCGGGGACGTCCACGTAAACGGAAAAGCAGACGATGTGACTCTAGCGGATATTTCGGGCGTTGCCATTCTGGACGGCGAGTTCTTCGGCGACACGAAGCTTTCCCACATCGGGAAGTCGGTCAAGTTCCACAGCACCCGCACGGACATGGAACTCGGCAAGCTTGAGGGCGACCTCGACATGGACTCGGGCGACCTCCATGCAACGTCAGTGGGCGGTCCGTTGGAGGTCCACACGCGTGCCAAGGACATCCGGCTGGAAGACGTCTCCGGCCCAATCACGATTGAAAACAGCCATGGAGAAATCGATCTTCGCCCGCGGTCACCGTTTGGCGACGTGAATGTAAGCAATCACAGCGGACCTATCCATATAACCGTGCCGGAAAATGCGGGCTTCACTGTGGACGCGCGCAGCAGCCGCGGCGAGCTCGAAAGCGATTTCGACCTGAAAGTTACTAAAACGGGAGAAGACCACGTAGCCGAGGGCACCGTCGGCAAAGGCGGAAATAAGCTGCAGCTGACTACCGATCACGGCACAATCGAGATCCGAAAGGGGTGAGCAATAGCCGCTGGCACTCTATCGGTGCTTATGGAATTGCTTAGCCGCGCGTCTATCGGCAATTGCAATACCCGTTATAAAGAGTTTGAATCCCGCCTTTCGCCGTTTCCGGTTATAACTAACTTCCGGCAAGGCTTTTTCCCGCAAATCCCAAATTGGGAGCCGCTTCCGTGGGCACCAACACCTATGCGCTGCTGTTCCTGGCTCTAAGCAGCCTCATCCTTCTACTGCAGGTCGGCCTGCTGCTTCTTCAGCTTCAACGCGAGCGCAAGAACGGACGCCCGCCACTTCATGTCCTTTCGGGCGTGCGCGTTTCTCAGGTGATGAATGAGACTCCAGCGGTTTCGCCGAAAGATACGCTCGAGGCCGTGCAGGAAATCATGTTCGCCCGCGAAGCCTTTGCCCTGCCCGTTCTCGATGAGGATGGCGAACTGGTGGGCTTGGTGAGCATGTCGGATGTCACGCAAATTGAACGCAGCGAGCGCAGCCGAGTGCAGGTGGGGGCAGTTTATTCGCGTGACGTGAAATACGCATTCCCAGACCAGACGATGCACGAGGTGGTGGAACGCATGCGCGAGCTGCATTTAGCCAACTTCCCAGTGGTCTCGCGGCGCGATGAAAAGCAATTGCTGGGCATGGTCACAAAGGCTGACATCATGCTGGCATATAAGAAGATGGCGCTCGATCTCTCGTGCTAAGCGGCGCCGTGGCAGAGAGTAATCAACTATTCAGCGGTGCTGGAGACCACCAATGGCGAAGGCTCCTGCACGCTCACAGTCATGAGACGGTCCAGCTTGCGCAGCTGCGGGAACCGCCACGCCCATACTGCGACCACCACAAGCGTTCCAACTCCTCCGAACACGACGGCAGGGACCGCTCCCATCCACTGGGCGGTGACACCCGATTCGAACTGTCCTAACTCGTTCGAAGCTCCTATGAAAAGCAGATTCACTGCGCTCACGCGACCTCGCATTGCAGCAGGCGTCGCGATCTGGACCAGAGTGCTGCGGACGACCACGCTGATCATATCGGCGGCTCCCGCGACGAACAGTGCGACGAGGGAGATCCATACCGAGCGCGATAGGCCAAAGACGATGGTAGCCACGCCAAAAATGGCAACTGCAGCGAACATCGTCGCTCCGGAGCGGCGACGGAGCGGTCGATACGCCAGCACCACGGCCATAAGAGCTGCGCCGGCGGCCGGCATGCTCCGCAGGAGTCCCAAGCCACGCGGACCAATGTGCAGAATGTCCTCGGCGTAAACCGGCAGCAAGGCAATCGCGCCACCGAGAAGCACGGCGAACAGGTCGAGGGAGATCGACCCCAGAATCGCTCTCTCCCGCCAAACATAACGAAAACCTGCCAACAATGTCTCAATTGAGACATCGCGCTTTTCCATGCGACCAGTACGGACGTGCATCATCACAAGAAAGGAAAACGCAATCACGTACATAGCGGCGGAGCTGGCATAAACACTGAGTGCCCCGTGCGCCCAGCCATAAATCATGCCGCCGAGGGCCGGTCCAAGCACGGTAGCAACCTGGAAGATAGAAGCACCCCATGCGACCGCGTTTCCGAAGTGAGCCGCAGGCACGAGTTGAGGCACGAGCGATTGACTCGCCGGACCGCTGAACGCTCTCACGATGCCTACCGAGAGCAGCACGGCAAAGATCGGCACCACCGATCCGGAACCAGCACGCGCTTGCACGAACAACAGTAGCGAATTCAACGCACAAGCTCCGTAGCAACACAGAAGCACAGCGCGGCGGTCAAAGCGGTCGGCAGTATGACCTGCGGGAATCGACAGCAGGATACCT
>JAFAUE010000135.1 GCA_019243475.1 Acidobacteriota bacterium
AAGGTCGTCAGTGGCCTCGCTGAATTCGTTGGCGATCACGCTGGCCATGGTGTAAGCCGGTGCGAAGAGCGATTTGGCGATCTCCGGACGGTTGCCGATCACCATGGTCACGGCCATGGTCTCGCCGAGAGCGCGTCCCAGTCCAAGGATGATGGCGCCGAAAATTCCGGCACGCGCATTGCGCAGCACCCCAATGCGAATCATCTCCCAGCGGGTGGCGCCGAGCGCCAACGCAGCTTCACGTTGGGGCTGCGGAACCGAGACGAGAATTTCCCGCGTGATGGAGGAGATGATGGGAACAATCATGATGGCAAGAATCAGCCCCGCCGTAAGCATTCCTACACCGAAGATCGGGCCCGTGAACAATCCCGTCCAGCCAAAGGTCTTTTCCAGCGCGGGACCGATGTACTTGCGAATGATGGGAATCAGAACAAAGATTGCCCAAAGCCCATAAATCACGGAAGGAATCGCCGCCAGGAGTTCCGTGAGGTAAGAGAGGATTCCCCGCAATGAGCGCGGGCACATCTCTGTAATAAAGACCGCGACACCGAGGCTGAGCGGAACAGCAATGATCAATGCAAGCAGCGAAGAAATCAGCGTTCCATAAATGAACGGAACAGCGCCGAGGTTTCCGCTTACCGGGTCCCAGTCGCTGCCGGTAAAGAACCTCCAGCCAAGCTGGTGAAGAGACAGCCGGGAGCCTTTGATCAATTGCAGCAGGATGAATCCGACGACCGCAAGCACGCAGGCCGAGCAGAGCCACACCAGCGCCTGGAAGCCGAGGTCTGCGATGCGGCTGCCCTGGCTGCTGCGCCGGGGCAGTACGCGCACCGGCTCGCTGACCGCCGGCCGGCTGGCAACAGGCCGGAAAGGTTGTTGAGGCTGCGCCACAGACATTCCGCCGTAACGCTAGCAAAGGTCGATGAATGGGAGGTTAAAACAGCTCCCAGCTGCTGGCTGCTGGCTGCTGGCTGCTGGCTGCTGGCTGCTGGCTGCTGGCTGCTGGCTGCTGGCGAGGGGGATAGCTCAAACCTTCAACATTGTCATCCCTGCGGCCGCGTTCGATGGAGTTGTTTGGTGCATAGACTGATGTTGCGGTCGCAGGGATCTGCTGTGGGGTGCGATGAGAAACAGCAGATCCCTTGCTCCGCAACATCCACTTTTCCTTGTGACCGAAGCAAGGCCGCGGAGCAAGGGATGACAGGTCTTAAATGTTTGAAAATTTCTTGTGAGGTAGTTCAGAGCTGGTAGCTGGTAGCTGGTAGCTGGTAGCTGGTAGCTGGCAGCTGGTAGTCGCTCCCGCAGCCGCCTTCCGTAACCTCCTACACACTATGCCCGATTGCAGGTGCAGCTTACTTGAGAGTAGAACTTTAAGAATGCGTTGTAGTTCGTTTTTCGCACTTTTTCTCGCAGTTTCCTTCGCTGCAGCTCAACAACTTCCCAACGCGCCCTCGGCGGACAAAACGCACGAGGCTCCTGCGCAGCAGGAGGAGAAAGCCAAGACTCCGCTTACGCCGCCGGCCGCTAGCGAGCAGGCTGCCGACTATTCCCAGCAGCCGTTCGTCATCGAGAAGTACCTGACGAAAATTCGTTTTGAGAACGATGGCACGTCCGAGCGGGAGCAGATCACGCGCATTCGCGTGCAGACCCAGGCCGGTGTGCAAGCCTTCGGCCAACTGCATTTTCCGTACAACGCAGCCAACGACAAGATTGAAATCGCGTCGGTAAAGGTCACCAAGCCGAACGGTGCCGTGACGAACGCCGGCCCTGATTCCGTGCAAGACCTCACTGCACCTGTGGCGCGCGAGGCGCCGATCTACAGCGACCTGCATCAGAAGGACATCGTCGTGCCCGGGCTCTCCGCCGGCGACGTTCTTGAGTACGACGTGAAGGTCAAGGAATTCGAGCCGCTCGCGCCTGGCCAATTCTGGTGGGAGCAGGAGTTCGTACAGAAAGTGATCGTGCTCGACGAGGAGTTGCAGGTCGAGGTCCCCGCCGGCCGCGCGCTGAAGATGCACAACAAGACCGTACAGCCGCAGGTGACCACGGCCAATGGACGCACTACGTATCTCTGGAAAAACACGGTGCTTAAGGTGGAAGACGAGGATTCCACTTCGGGAAAGAAGAAGAACAAAAAGAAGAAACACAACGAGGACCAGGATCAAATCCCCGACGTTCAACTGAGCACGTTCCAGTCCTGGGATGAGGTCGGCCGCTGGTACAGCAGCCTGGAGCGCGATCGGGTGAAGCCGGACCAAACCGTTCGCGCGAAGGCACTGGAACTCACAGCGTCGGCGAAGAGCGATCGCGAGAAAGTGGAAGCGCTCTATGACTTCGTGGCGCCGCGCTATCGCTATGTTGGAATCTCCTTCGGTGTAGGACGCTTCCAGCCGCACTCGGCGGTTGACGTGCTCAACAACCGTTACGGCGATTGCAAGGACAAGCACACGCTGCTGGCATCGCTGATTAAAGCGGGGGGCCTCGATGCTTATCCGGTGCTGATTCATCACGAGCGCAAGCTGGACGAAAGCGTGCCCTCGCCGGCGCAATTCGATCACGTGATCACGTTTGTGCCGCTGAAGTCGGGACCGGACCATGCCGGCGACCTGCAGGGCCTCTGGCTGGATTCCACCACCGAAGTTGCGCCCTTCCGCATGCTGGCGGCGGTGATCCGCAACAAGAAAGCGCTGCTGGTGCCACCCAACGCGCCGGCGCAGCTCGTGACTACTCCGGCCGATTTGCCCCAGGGCAACACTCAGGCGTTAAAAATCAACGGCAAGATAAACCAAATTGGGAAACTCGAAGCCACGTACGACTACACGGTGCGCGGCGACGCCGAGCTGGCGCTGCGCATCGCTTTCCGCGGTACGCCGGAAGCGCAGTGGAAGAAAGTCGTCGAGTACCTGAATATGTACCAGGGAGTCGCCGGCGAAGTGGACGACGTGAAAGTCTCCGATCCGGCCGACACGCACCATCCTCTGGAGCTCAGCTACAAGCTGACGCAGCCGAACTTCCTCGATTGGACAACCAAGAGCTCGCAGCTTCAGATTCCCTTCCCCAGGCTCGACATGAGCTGGGCAGGGCTTACCGAAGATGACGACGAAGACCGGGTCAAGCCGTTCGAATTTGCCGCGGCGCCCCTCGAATCTCATGAGACCGTAAAGATCGAATTGCCGGATAGTTATACGTATCGGCCGCCGGTTCCTATCAGCGTGAAGCGGGATTACGGGACTTTCTCCTCGGAATACAAGCTGGATGGACACACCTTTACCGCGAGCCGGGATCTGGTAGTCAGCAAGCGGGAGATCGCCGCTAATCGCGGGATGGACCTGCGGGCGTTCGTGCGCGCCGTGGGCTCGGACACCACGCAAAGCATTTTCGTCGAAAGTCCGACGGCGACATCGGCGTCGAACATACCCGCCGGGATGTCGGCCGATGACCTGAACGAAGCGGGAATTGCCGCTCTGAAGAACCAGAATTTCCGCGCGGCAATCGAGCTGCTGAAGAAAGTCGTCGAACTCGAGCCCAAGCACAAAGACGCCTGGAACAATCTCGGCCGAGCTTACTTGTCGATGGCCAAATACGACGATGCGGTCGGGGCATTCAAGAAGCAGATCGAACTCAACTCCTTCGACGACTTTGCCTACAACGGTCTCGGCCTCTCCTATCAGTCGCAGCAGAAGTATGACGAAGCGATCGAGGCCTACAAGAAGCAGCTGGAGGTGAATCCGCTGGACCCATTTGCCCACGGCAGCCTGGGTTCGCTCTATCTAGAAAAGAAGGACTATCAGGCTGCAGTTCCCGAACTGGAACGCTCAGTGCAGATCACGCCGCAGAACCCGGGACTCGAAGCCAATCTTGGACGCGCGTATCTCAACGTGAACCAGCCCGAGAAAGCGCTCGCGGCCTTCGATAAGGCTGTGGAACTCGCGCCTTCGCCGGGAATCTGGAACAACGTCGCGTACGAGCTTTCGACGCACAAAACTCATCTCGATCGTGCGCTGACCTACGCCGAGTCGGCTACATCGGCCACAGAAGCGAGCTTGCGCAATCTGGATGTCGATCACCTCACCATCAACGACGTGGGCATGGTGATGAGCATCGGCAGTTACTGGGACACGCTGGGCTGGGTTTATTTCCAGAACAATCAGCCGGACAAGGCGCTGCGCTACATCGAAGCCGCATGGCTGCTCGACGAGCACTCCGAAATTTGCGATCACCTCGGACAGCTCTACGAGAAGCTCGGCCGCAAGCAGGAAGCGATCCACTACTACGCCATGGCGGCCACGGCTCCTCACAAGGTTCCCGAAGCGGAACAGCACCTGAAATCGCTTTCCCCGGACGATAAGAAGAACGCAGCCGAAGTGGCCAAGGCCCGCGAGGAACTCGCAGGCATGCGCACCGCGCATCTTCCGTGGTCAGGCGAGAAAGACGCCAATGCGGAGTTCTTTCTTGCTTTCAGCGCAACGGAGAAGAGCGAGCAGGAACATCGTCCTGCTGCCACGCTGAAGCCGGAGCAGGTGAAGTTCCTGAGCGGCGACGATGGACTGCGTTCTTACGCGGCGAAGTTGAAATCGACGCTTTTTCCGGTTGAGTTTCCCGACGACACTCCCATCCACTTAGTCCGCCGCGGCGTGCTCTCCTGCGGTCACGAAACTCACGAATGCAATCTGGTCTTGATGTTGCCGGAGGACGTGAGGACAGTGGACTAGAAGAATCGGGTTATGGGGTTATCGGAGCGAAGTGTCGCAGAAGTTTTCTGTCAAGAAAATTTCGATGGCGTGAGGCTAGAACAGCGGACTGCCATGGTCTTTAGATAACCCGATGTCCCGATAACCCGATTCCTAGGCTTGGCCTAGCTGGATTCCAATTGCATCGAGCGCCAAAGGATCGGTGGCATCGCCGGAGAACTCCGTGACGTTGTCAGTGCCGTCGCGCAGCATGCGCCAGCAGAGAAGTTCCGTGATCGCCCGGCGATAAAAGTCCGCGTACGGTCCCTTCAAAGTCTCGGGAGCGAAGAACGTTTCCACTGTGCTCATGTGCAGCCTCCAGGTCGGCGGCAATCGCCGGGCACTACACTGCTTACAACCCGAATCTGATGCAAGTTCTTCCCCAGCGGCAACTCACCGTTGTAAATATTTCTTAACATCTGGACATCGTTGAAAACAGGGCGAATGCGGAGATGGCTTCGTGTGCAAAAAGCGTCACATTTCGCAGAATCGCGAGGGCAACGAGTCGCCACGAAGGAAGTTGCGACATTTATCCCACGCTGAGTGAAACCAACGACGCTCGCTCGTAATTCTTCAAGCACATCGCGGAACCTCGAACCGACCTGCCGTTCGGAGCAGGATAGAATAGAAATTTCGGAAGATGACCCAAGGACAATCTAGTGTCGAGCACCCACGACTAGCCGATTTCACTACGGATCTTCGCGTAATCCCAGTCTCCATCATTTGTATCGGCATCGGCGTCATCGGCGCATACCTGGCGCTGATCCTTCTCAAACTGATTTACCTATTCACCAATCTTTTCTTTTTTCATACCTGGAGCTTTGTCTATAAGTCGCCGGCTTTAAACACACTGGGCTGGCTCGAGCTGTTTGTGCCGGTTGTGGGCGGACTGCTTGTGGGAGTGATGGCGCGCTACGGCTCCGAACGCATACGCGGGCACGGAATACCCGAAGCCATTGAAGCCATCCTGCTGAAAGGCTCAAGGGTCGAACCGCGGGTTGCCGTGCTCAAGCCGATTTCCGCCGCGATCGCCATTGGCTCCGGCGGTCCATTCGGCGCAGAAGGTCCGATCATCATGACCGGCGGTGCGACCGGGTCGTTGATCGCGCAGTTCTTCCACATGAGCGCTTCCGAGCGCAAGACGCTGCTGGTAGCGGGCGCAGCGGCCGGCATGTCGGCCACTTTTGCCGCGCCGGTTTCGGCGGTACTGCTGGCGGTTGAGCTTTTGCTGTTTGAGTGGAAGCCGCGCAGCTTGATTCCGGTCGCGATGGCAAGCGCTACCGCGGCTGCAGCTCGCCATTATCTGCTGGGACTTGGACCTCTGTTTCCCATTCCGGAACACCATATCGCCATGAGCGCGGCCGGCCTGGCTTCGTGCATGCTCGTGGGACTGCTCGCCGGGATTCTTGCCGCACTACTCAGCTCCGCGATTTATCTCGTAGAAGACGGCTTCAGTCATCTTCCCGTGCATTGGATGTGGTGGCCGGCGATCGGCGCGATTGCCGTGGGCATTGGCGGAATTTACTTCCCGCAGGCGCTCGGGGTCGGCTATGACGTGATTGCCACCATGCTCGACCATGATGTCGCCTTCACAACGCTGCTGGGTATTCTTATCGTGAAGGGGCTGATCTGGTCGATCTCGCTCGGCTCCGGCACGTCCGGTGGCGTGCTCGCCCCGCTGCTGATCATGGGCGGCGCACTCGGTGGGCTGGAATCGCGCTTTCTGCCTAATTTCGGCGTTGGGCTGTGGCCGCTGGTCAGCATGGCGGCGGTCCTTGCCGGAGCGTTAGGCGCCCCGCTTACCGCGGTCGTCTTCGCATTCGAATTGACGCACGATCCCGGCGTGCTGCTCCCTCTACTGATTTCGGCTCTGGTCTCCTATGGACTAGTCGTGCTCACGCTGCCGCGCTCCATCCTCACTGAGAAGCTGAGCCGCCGTGGATATCACCTCTCGCGCGAGTACATTGTCGATCCGATGGAGAGCCTGGCGGTAGAAGAAGTCATGCGCACACAGTTTGCCAAGCTGACGCCAGAGCCGACTCTCGACCAGGTACGCGAGGCGCTGCGGGTGGACGACGGCCTTCCCGTGCAGCGTCTATTCCCAATTCAGGACGAGCAGGGAAACATGCTGGGCGTAGTCCCAAGATGGAACCTCGAACAGTTTGCAGCAGGCAACAAAGGAACGAATCTCCTGCCCTTGATCGTGGAAAAGCCGGTGATCGCGTATAACGACGAACGGCTGACCAGTGTCGTACAACGAATTGCGTCTACCGGCCTGACGAAGCTACCGGTGGTGAGAAGGACGGAACCGCAGAAAGTGATCGGAATCGTTTCGCTTTCCGACCTGCTGAAAGCGCGTCTCGCCGCCCAGGACAGCGAAGACCGCCGCGAGCGTGTGCTGCACTTGACTGTCCCACTGTTGTTCCGGGGGCGCGAGGAAGGAAACTCCAAGCGGGACGACTCATAGTCGCAGACGCGTCCCGCCTGGATCACATTTTAAGAGGCGTTACTTCTTCTTTTTCTTTCCGAAGAGTCCGCCGACGATGTCACCAACCGGATTCTGCTGTTGTTGTTGCTGCTGCTGAGCATTTCCCTGCTGCTGTTGCGTGTTGCTTTTTTGTCCGCCCAGCGCGCCGAGAAGTCCTTGAACAGGATTTCCCTGCTGTTGTCCGCCGCCACCGCCCAGCAGGCCGGAGAGTCCACTGGTCAGCGCTCCCGGATTACCGGTCGTGGGCAGGAGGTTGTTGAGCTTCATCTGCGCCAGCTTCTGAACGTCGGGAGCGATCACGGGGTGATTGAGATTTCCGGTCACGATCACCGGGATCACGAGCTCGCCCTGTCGATTTGATAGCGCCGTGTTCATGAAGCCGCCGATTCCGGTGCCGCCGACCTTCTGGCTCAGATCGCGCCCGAGCACGGCGTTCACGTGCATATTCAGGATCTCGCTCACGAGGTCGATCGTGCCCTGCGCCCCCAGCGTTCCACCGTC
>JAFAUE010000473.1 GCA_019243475.1 Acidobacteriota bacterium
GCTGGAGCTTGACGCAAGTCGACGTTGTTGGCTGCCTGTCGAGCAGCGTGCATTTTGTACCTTGTCATTCCGACGGAAGACCGAAGCGCTAAGCACGGGAACTTTGGTCGGCTTCAGAATAAGAAAAATCAATCCCGGAAATTAGAAGTTTCAATTGCCGCACATGAAGCGGAGGACGCTTATGCCATTAAGCTGACTTCAACCTCGATGAGCTGAGGATTCTCTTCAATGAGCAGACGCTTTGGGCTCGGCAATCCAATCGCCTCCGCTATTCTCGCGGTCGTTCTGGTCGCGGGTTCTCCCCTTTGCTATTCGCAGACTTCGACTCCGCTGACTGACTCGCAACGTGTGTCCCGAGTCGAACAGCAGGTTCAAGCGGCGCAATCGTCCGCGGACAATGCCTGGATGCTGGTGAGCGCAGCCCTCGTGCTGCTTATGACGGGTCCCGGCCTCGCCCTTTTTTACGGCGGACTGGTTCGCAAGAAGAATGTGTTGGCAACAATGCTGCAGAGTTTCGCGATGATGGCTCTCGTCACTGTCATATGGGCGATAGTCGGATACAGCCTGTGTTTCGGTTCGGGAACGAGCTTCATGGGCGGCTTTCACAATTTGTTCCTTCACGGAGTTGGCATCGCGCCCGATCCGGATTATGCCCCCACGATACCTGCTCAAACCTTCATGATCTATCAGCTCATGTTCGCCATCATCACTCCGGCTCTGATCACGGGCGCGTTTGCCGAGCGCATGAAGTTCAGCGCCATGCTTCTGTTCATGAGCTTGTGGTCAGTCGTGGTATATGCGCCGATGGCGCACATGGTGTGGGGTAAAGGCGGATGGCTCAACGCTTCACTGGGCGGACGATTTCCCAGTTTGGACTTTGCCGGAGGAACCGTCGTGCATGTGACTTCGGGAGTCTCTGCGCTGGTATGTGCGAGGTATCTCGGTCGTCGCATTGGCTATCCCAAGGAGCCGATGCCTCCACATAGTGTTGTGCTCAGCTTCGTCGGCGCCTGCCTGCTATGGGTGGGATGGTTCGGGTTCAATGCCGGAAGTGCGTTGAATGCAGGCGGCCTGGCGACCAGCGCATTCGTGAATACCCACTTCGGCGCCGCAGCCGCGGCTCTCGGATGGGCAGCGGCCGAGTGGATCCGAAATGGGAAAGCCAGCGCACTTGGCGGAATTTCCGGAGCCGTCGCTGGCCTTGTCGCAATCACTCCGGCGGCAGGGTTCGTGAGTCCGATGTCAGCGTTGCTGATCGGCGCAATTGCCGGCGTGTTCTGCTATTTCATGGTGGCGAAAGTGAAGAACCGCTTCGGCTACGATGACTCTCTCGATGCATTCGGAGTGCACGGCGCAGGCGGGACCATCGGCGCACTGCTCACTGGCATATTCGCAACCAGCGCAATCAATCCTATTTATCACGACGCTCAAGGCAAAGTCCTGCCGGCGGGAGTGGTTGAAGGCAACTGGGGGCAGCTCCTGAACCAGTTTATTGCGGTTGCGATTGCGTGGGTGATTGCCATTGTCGGGACATTGATCATTCTCAAAATCGTGGATTTGGTGATTGGGCTCAGAGTTCCAGCCGAGCACGAAGTGCAAGGTCTGGACGTCACCCAGCATGGCGAGGAAGGCTATTATTGGGAGCTCTCGGCGTCGTGATTTGCCGTTAAACAATCGCTAGCGCTGATCGAGGAGCATTCATGGCAATGACCAAAGTTGAAGCCATCATTCAGCCGTCAAAACTCGAAGCGGTAAAGGAAGCATTGCTCGAAATCGGCGTCGAAGGTATGACAATCTTCGAGGTCCGCGGCCATGGCCGACAGAAGGGCCACACGGAAATTTATCGCGGCCGTGAATACACAGTGGATCTACTTCCCAAAATAAAACTTGAGACCGTCCTCGCAGACGACATGGTCGAACGGGCGGTGCAGACCATCATCTCGGTCACACGTACGGGCCGCATCGGCGATGGCAAGATTTTCCTTTCTCGCATAGATGAAGCCATCCGGATTCGCAACGACGAGCGTGGCGTAACTGCGCTATAGCGGCGAATTATGCCTGTCGCAATCTCCAGCAGCGCGATCGCCGAAACGTACGAGCGCGGCCTGGCTGAGCTGCGAAGGAGGTTTGAACGCTCTGGGGATGGCCTCGCCGTTGCGCGAGGCCGCTCTCGGCTGGTCGATGAGGTTATACAGCGCTGCTTTCTGCAGCTTGTCAGCGAAGGCGTGCCTACGGATTGCGCCGCAATCGTTGCTCTGGGAGGGTACGGACGAGGCACGCTGCTACCGCACTCGGACATCGATGTCCTTTTCCTGTTTAAGGATCCGAAGCAAGAAGCCAAGTATAAAGACTCGCTCAGCCGCATTTATCTCGACCTCTGGGATCTGAAGATTCGCGCCAGCGCCACCGCGCGTACAGTGGCGGAATGCGGGCGGCTCGATGCCGAGAACCCTGAATTTACCGTCTCTCTTCTCGATTCACGCTCGTTGACCGGCGATGCCGAGCTCTTCGAGCGCATGCGCGTTCAGATCCTACCTCGCTTGCTGCGAAAATCCGGGAGCCAGTTGATTAGATTGGTTGCGGAATCGGCGAATGCACGACATGCGAAGTTCGCGAGGACTATCTACCACTTGGAACCCAACGTCAAAGAAGGTCCGGGTGGTTTGCGCGACTATAACCTCGCGTACTGGCTCGCATTAGTGCAGATCTGTTCGCGAGAAGGCAGATGGCCCGCGCCCCAGATGCTTTTCGAGCGCAGTCTTCAGACGGAACTCGATTCCGCCTTCGAGTTTCTTGTTGCCGTCCGATGTTTTCTTCACTACCGCAACGGCCGCGACGACAATGTTCTGAATTGGGAAGCCCAGGATGGGGCCGCGCAAAATGGTGTTGGAATGGCAGCGCGCAATGCGACGCCGGCCGAGTGGATGCGCGAATACTTCCGCAATTCCCGCTCTGTCTATGGCGCCGCTCTGCAAATGCTTGAGGAATTCGCACATGGTAAAGCTTCATCGCAACGGACATGGATAAGGCGCAGGTCCAGATCCCGGGCAACCGCGGTTACAGTTCTGAACGGCCGGATCAGGCTGAGTCGAGACTTCACCTTTGGCAATGCGCGCGCGCTGCTGGCGGTCTTCCAACAGATGTCGGAATCGGAAGTGGATCTCAGTTTGGAAGCGCGGAGATCTATCACCAACGCAGCTTCGCTGCTCGCCGGCGCGGAAGAGCAGCGATCTTTCTGGCCGCATTTGCGAGCTATCCTGCTGGGCCGACATGCCGGCGATGCTTTGCGCGCGATGCGTGACTGCGGGGTGCTCGATGCGCTGCTTCCCGAGTTCAAGGGGATTGACGCCCTCGCCGTCCGTGACTTCTTTCATCGCTACACGGTGGACGAGCATTCTTTTCTGTGCATTGAGACACTGCATCGCTTGAAAGGTTCCAGCGCAGAGTGGCCTCGGCGTTTTTCTGAGATTGCTGAGGAACTCGATAAGCCCGAGCTCTTGTTCCTGGCCCTTCTCCTGCATGACATGGGCAAAGGCGGGGATACAGAGGACCACGTCGTAGCTAGCGTCGATATCGCCGCGAGGGTGCTTGAGCGATGGGACTTGCCGCAAGAAGAAAAAGATGCGGTTGAGTTCCTCATTCGGCGCCACCTGGAAATGTCAGCCGCTATGCGACGCGACATCTTTGACGTCAATGTAGTTGCTGGACTTGCAACCCGCGTCGGCACTCCTGAGTTACTGAAGATGCTCGCCTTGCTGACCTATGCCGACATCTCGTCAGTAAATCCCGAGGCAATGACCGAGTGGAAGGCCGAGAATTTGTGGCGCTTATATGCGGCCACCTCGAATTTCCTCAACCGCCACGCAGACCAGGAACTGGTGCATCGCGCAATGCACGCGTCGGCGGCGGAAAAATTCAGTTCCGTGCCTCGAAACCTCCTGAAAGAACTCGAGCCGTTCCTTGAAGGTTTTCCCCAGAGATATCTCGCCATCTACAGCTCGGAGCAAATCGTTCGACATCTGGAACTTGCCTCCAGACTTTGGCATGATCCGGTGCAGCTTACGCTTGTACCATATCGGGACCTGTACGAGATTACGATTGTCTGCAAAGACAAGCCATTCCTGTTCGCTACGTTCGCTGGCGCGCTGGCGGCCTGGGGAATGGAAATCGTAAAAGCCAACGCGTTTTCCAATATGAGCGGAGTCGTCGTCGACTGCTTCTATTTCAAAGATCGCTTCAAGACTCTCGATCTCAACCCATCAGAACACGACCGGCTGAAGAAGAGCATCGCTGAAGTTGTGCGTGGAGAGCGATCGCTCGAGCATCTGATGCGCGCCCGGGCGGGCTTAAAGCGTGCAACTCCAGCGCGCGTGAAAGTCAAAACCAGGATTCTGTTTGACGACGAGTCGTCCTCGCACAGCACGGTGCTGGAAGTTGTGGCCCAGGACCGGCCAGGGTTGCTCTATCGGCTAGCAGGGACGCTCGCCGAAGCAAACTGCAACATCGACATTGCGCTTATTGATACTGAGGGAGAGATGGCTCTGGACGTTTT
>JAFAUE010000051.1 GCA_019243475.1 Acidobacteriota bacterium
GACCAGGCGAAGCCCAGCCGGGGCGACCAATCGCCGATGCCCAGGTAGTTGTTGTACAGCGCGCGATTGTTCCCATTCTGGTTCGGCAGCTCGATAGCACCGCTGTTGATGTTGAAGTTCACGATCTGATCGTGGATCTCGTAAAGCGGAGTGTGATCTTCAAAGCGCAATCCGAGGTTCAGCGTGAGGTTGTTGGTGACGCGCCACTCGTCCTGGGCATAAGCTCCGAATACGTTGCCGCGCAGACCGAACAGCGTGTTGGTGTTGCCATCGCGGAAGCCTCCGCCGACATTGCCCAGCCAGAGGTCGGCTTCAGAAGCGCCGGTCAAGTTGCTGATGCTCAACGAACCGAGCTCGCCGTTGTTCCCGCCGTAGTCGTAATTCTGCCTCTCGCGGATGTATTGCAGGCCGGTGTGCAGCGTGTGGCGGCCGTGCGTGATGATCAGGTTGTCCTCGAGCTGACCCTCTGTAGTGTGGAAGATCTGCACTGCGCCGATGTTTCCCAGAGAAGGACTGCCCAGCCCGACCGCGCCGATCTGGATGTTGAGCAGACCTGGCGCAAGCGTGTTCCCTCCCGAAATTCCCAGCTGCTGTCCGAAGTTTCCGAGAACGTCGGTCGTAGTGCCTGCCTGGGTGAAGTGCACGCCGCTGAACCCAATGCGCGCTTCATTGAGCAGGTTGGGATTGAAGGTGTGAGTCCAGTTCACCACGGCATTGCGCACCGGCTCGTCGATGTTCGCGCCTCCGCCGGCGGCGACAATGGGCAGACCTGTAAGCTGCGGCTGGCGCAGGTCCATCTGCGACCAGCGGCCGAAGATATGGTCTTTTTCTGAAGCGTTGTAATCGATTCTGACGTCGCCCTGGTCGTTGTTCAGGCTGTTTCCGCTCTTGAAGAAGTAATTGTTCGAAGCCGTGCTGTTGATCTGCGGCAACGGATAGAAATTCGAGGAAAACAGCGCCGCCGCCACCGGGCTGATCTTCAAACCGGCGGCCGCCAGATTGTTGTTGGGAATTGGCAGGCTAGTAGCTGGATTCACGAGCTGCACGCCTTTGCCTCCGGCACACGTCCCGCCCGGCCCGGTAAATGCTCCTCCGAAATCGGTGCAGAGCTGGCCAAAGTTGCCTTGCCGCTCAGCGGAAGTCAGCAGCTGCGCTCCCGTCGGACCAGCGTTCACCGTGCGCTGTCCCTGATAGTCGAGGAAGAAGAACAGTTTGTTCTTGAGGATTGGACCTCCGAAGGTCGCGCCGAACTGGTTGTAGCGCAGCTCCGGCTTGTTCTGAACGCCGTTGGCGTCGAAGCCGAGCGCGTTCTTAAACGCGGGCAGTCCCTTCGTCATTCCGGCCCAATAGTTGTTGGCGTCGAGAGCGTCGTTGCGGAAGAACTCAAAGGCGTCGCCGTGGAACTGGTTGGTTCCCGATTTGATACTGGCGCTGACTACGCCGCCCTCATAGTTCCCGAATTCCGCCGAGGCATTTTGCGTGATGAGGTTGAACTCCTGTATGGCGTCTACGCTTGGCGTGTAGCCGACCTCATCGTTCTTACTCTCGTTATTGACCTGCCCATCGAGCAGGAATTCATTCGCCTGCTCGCGATTGCCGTTGATGTACGGCCGGCCGGCGTTCACCATGTTCTGCGGCTGGCGCACCGCGCTGGGATTTACCACCGTGCTGCCGGGGGCGAGCAGCGTCAACTGCACGTAATTGCGAGAGGCGAGCGGCAGACTGACGTTAGTGTTGGCGTCGATCACCGTGCTTACTTCGACGCTCTGCGTCTGCAGCTCCGGCGCTGCCGTCGTGACCTCGATGGTCTCATTCACAGCGCCAACCTTCATTTGAAAGTCGAGACGCGCCGTCTGGTTCAAGTCCAGCGTGATGGGGGTGTGCACCTGCCGCTGGAATCCCGAGCTCTCAATCGCGACCTGATACGTGCCGATGGGAACGCGCGGGATGTTGTAAACGCCGGCGTCGTTGGTCTTGACCGTATAGACCGTGCCATGGCCGGTGTCTGTGGCCACGGCCGTGGCGCCCACGATCGGCGCGCCGCTTGGGTCGGTGACGGAGCCGGTAATGCCCGCCGTCACTTCCTGAGCAAACCCATTTTGGGAAGCCAGCGCAAACGCGGCAAAGATGCCGATGGAAAGGAAGAGCCCCCGCAGGGCGTGCAGTCTGCGTGTCACGATGCCTCCTAATAGCGAGAATTTTTTCTTGCTTCCCGCTGTTGAGCAAGCTAAGCTATATAGCACTTTAAGCGTTGTCAAGCCAAAAATTGCGTTGTTTGTTGAAATCTTGTATTGATGACCTATAGCGGATGCCGTTTTGCTCTATAGCGGGTTCGAATATGCCAAACGACCAGCGGAACGCGATCGAACGGTCTAGACGCAGGGCTGAGGGCGGGACGAACAGCACGGAAACGCCTGGAATTAGGCCGAGCTGAAGCAGGCGATAACTGATCGACCGGCGGAACGAATAGCGGTTAGCCGGAAGCTGGTAGCCGGCAGCTGGTAGCCCAGTTTTTTAACAGCACTCTCCGTAAACCATTAGGAAACCGATTTTTATATGCTGTAATCGAGCGACACAGAACGACAACAGCGACGCGCACTTAAGTCCGAACTCATGAGCCCAACTTCCAGCAACGGAAAGAACGGCAACCGCCGAGTGGCGGCCCTCGATCGTTCGAAGGCCAACAGCAACGGGAATTCCCTGCCCGCATATCGCCGCATTCAGAACACCATTCGCGAGAAAATCGAAGACGGCAAGCTGCGCGCCGGCGAGTTGGTCGATTCCGAACGGGAGCTCGCGCGCAGCCACGGCGTGAGTCTCATGACCGCCCGTCATGCTCTCGCGGAACTGCAGCGCGAAGGACTGGTCGAGCGGCATCGCGGCTCTGGGACTTATGTGGCGCCCCCGAAAATCCAATTCAATAAGCTCATCAGCTTCACCGAGCAGATGGCGAGCCGCAGCATTCCCGGGCACTCGCGCGTCATTCACTTCAGCGTCGTGCACGGAGAACCCGAGATCGCTGCTCGTCTGGCTCTTCCTCCGGGAAGCCGCCTGCTGATGATCGAGCGTCTGCGCGAGGCCGCGGGTGAACCGTTCTCGCTTGAAACTTGCTTTCTCTCGGCCGATTCATTTGCCGGCATGCAGCGCTCGCATCTCGAACGCGGCTCGATCTTTGGCTTGCTCGAGCAGGAATACGACACCAAACTCTCCTACGCCGACGAAGACGTTGACGCCACCAGCGCAGATCCCAAGACGGCAGAGATCCTCGCCGTCCCGCGTGGCGCGCCCTTACTGCGCATCCGGCAGACAATCTTCTCTACCACCGGCAAAGCCGTGCTCTACGTGCTGGGCTTCTATAGGTCGGACCGTCACATCCTGCATATCCGCCGATTCCGTTAACCGTTGCGCTCTCGCCCCGTCTAATCCGCGGAGTTCCTTATGCGGAGATGGCAATCGATCGCGATAATCACGGCCGTGATTGCAATTGAAATGGCGGCTCAAGACGCGAAGCGCACAGAGGCAAGTGTTCTGGGCGCATGGCGCGGGCAGTCCATCTGTGCCGTGAAGGAGAGTGCCTGCCACGACGAGGAAGCCCTTTACCGCATCTCTGCAACCGCCCAATCGGACGATCAGGTGACAGTTTCTGGAAACAAGATCGTGGACGGCAAAGAAATCAACATGGGCACAAGCGACTGCACTCTGGATCGCCAAACGGCGACAGTGGAATGCACCTTGCCCAACGGCAATTCCATTCATCTCGAAATACAGGGCGATTCCATTTTGGGAAACTTAAAGCTTCGTGATGGAACGATGTGGCGAAGAATTAACCTGAAGCGAGTCGATCAAAAACGCAGCGGATAGCTCGCTGCCTCGTGACCAGAGGGTCAGTTCTCGATCGTCACTGCATGGTCGAACAACGCCATCTCCTCGGCGTTTGGCTCTTGAAAGATTCTGGCCCACTGCTCGAATTGGTCACGCGTTGCCGGCGGATCTTCCATACCGCGTCTGCGCACACGGTCGAAGAGGACATCGATCGGGGCCTTCAAGTAGTGCAACTCCACCGCAGCCCGCAGCTCGTGGGCGCGCAGCCGGAGCGCATCGCGTTCCGATCTGCCCCACGTTCCCCACTCGATGATGACGGTCACGTTCAGCGGAAGCAGCTGCTGTGCGAGCTGCCATTGCAGACCTTCCACGCGGGCTCGCTGCGGTTCATCCCATAGATTGATGGAAAGAGCCTCCATCCATTCGTCGGCCGAAAGGCGAACGCCCTGCAACCGGGCCTGCAGCTGCCGGGCATAAGTCGTCTTACCTGAACCCGGCAGACCGCAGATGATGATCAACTTTCCCATCGCTTGCGACATGGAACTGCTGAACGATTGAGTGCACCCAGCAAACACTCAAAGCGTGCCAGTAAAAACTGCTTTCAGTATTTTTCGTTTGTTTTGGACTATACCATGGTATATACTTAAGCTATGCGTCGAACAGCTAAATTGTTTCGCAATGGCCGTAGCCAGGCGGTTCGATTGCCGTCAGACTTCCGCTTCGAAGGGTCAGAGGTTTACATCCGTCGCGACCCGAATAACGGTGATGTGATCCTTTCACGCCGTCCAGAGTCTTGGCGTGACTTCTTCGCATTAGCAGATTCCGCTGAGATTCCCGATGATTTCCTCCGCCGCCGCGCCGACCGGCCTCCACAAAAACGAAAGTTGTTCTGAGTGCCTGAGCTCTACTTGCTAGACACGAACACTGCAAGCTACATCATCAAAGGAAAGCCGCGCCAGGTTCGAGAGCGGTTGCTGCGTGCCGCTAGTTCGAACATTGCTGTTTCCGTGATCACGGAGGCGGAACTTCGGTTTGGCGTGACTCGGCGGCCTGAGCTCTCTCGCCTTGCTATGGCAGTTGAGGAGTTCCTCAAACGCATTGACGTGCTGCCGTGGGACTCCGACGCGGCCAAGTCCTACGCTATCCTTCGGGCCACTTTCGAACGCGTCGGTCAACCAATAGGAAATCTGGACCTAATGATCGCTGCACACGCGCTGTCGTCGCAAGCGGTGCTGATCAGTTCGGATGCGGTATTTCACCGCATCAAGCAACTTACAGTGGAAAACTGGATCGAGTGAGCTGGTATCAAACAAACTCCTTCTCGATCCGCAGTTTGGCAAATCACCCGAATTGTGTGATAACCGGGCGCAACGCAGCTGCCGACGCTCTGCCGTCAGCTAGCTGATTCCCACTTCCGCAGTTCCATACGCCACGGTGCAACTGCTGGAGCTGGTCGTCCCAACGGTGAACGTCAGGTCGGTCTGTCCCGACGGCAGCGTTTGGATATCGAAGCCGGTCACGGAGAAAGGCCCTCCCGACGTCGACGAGTTCTGCCTAGTAAACAGCAGAGTGTTGCCCAGGCTCACGTTCACGAAGACCGTCGCCGGCGCGCCGCTACAGGTCACGCCGAAGTCGAGAGAAACTCGCACCGGAGTTCCACTACTGGAGAACACCACGTCCACTACTTGGGAACTTCCCGCAATAATCGTCGGAGTGCCGGCCACTTTGGCGAAATACAACGGCTGCGTAGGAGCGATCGTTCCTTGCGCACTGACGTTGAATACGTTTCCTGTGGCAAAGTTTGCGCTGGTAATGCCGAAGGGTTTGCCTTCTGCCGAGAATACAGTGAGCCCGTTGATAGGCCCGCGAACATCTCCCGCAGCCTGAGTGCCGCCGACAATCGAGCGGATGAATGACGGGTCCACGTTCAAGCTGCCGTTGTTGCCGTTTAGGCCGCTTCCCAAAACGAGACTTCCGGTAAAGTTGCCGTTGCTGTCCTGCGTAAAGGTCAACGGCGACACTCCAGTCAGACTAATGCCGGCGCCGTTCGACGCGGC
>JAFAUE010000061.1 GCA_019243475.1 Acidobacteriota bacterium
GAGAAGTCCCGCGCCGAAAAGTTTGAGCCATTCGCGGCGATTGAGAATGAAGGTTCGATCGAATCGATCCGGAGTCTGCTGCAGGAGTTCGTTGTCGAAGCTCATCGCGAACCTCCCGATTTAGCAGCGCGCTGGATGGCAGCCACGATGCGCGGATACGTCCCGCATCGGCAGATATTTCCGTTCATGCCGCGCACTATGTCGTCCTGCGTGGGCTTTGCATTCGACGCGAGCAGACCGACCGCCGACATAATCATGCCCGGTGTGCAATAGGAGCACTGGAAAGCTTCTTCATCAATGAAAGCCTGCTGCACCGGATGCAGCTTGCCGTTCTGTTCTAGTCCTTCAATAGTCGTGATTTTGTGGCCGATGGCGGCGGAGACGTTGGTTCGGCAGGAGCGCCGCGGATGTCCGTCGATGAGCACGGTGCAGGCGCCGCATTGACCTTCGCCACATCCGTACTTCGTGCCGGTGAGATTAAGGCGCTCGCGGAGGACGTACAGAAGCATCTCGCCATCAGACGGGGCTACTTGATGGTCACTGCCGTTTACGTTGAGAGTGATAGCAGCCATAGAAGAATTATCACTCTTTTCGGGCCGCAGTTTGAGACCGTCGGAGGAGGAACAGGGCAGCTCTAAGTTCGCTTACTGTGTAGTCTGTCCAAAGTATCTGCCGGCCAAAAAAAAAAACGGGGAGCTTAAAAAAGCTCCCCAAACAGAAGCGACAGAGGCGATACGTCAAGATTGGAGGTAAGCTGCTGCTCCAGAGTTGCCCAGCAGTTCACAATCCTGAATTTTTTCTTGCCCAGAGCTACAACCGGGTAAACGGACCGTCGTCTTGACTGAGATGGAAGAACGCTGGGCTCGACTTTCCGCGGGCAAGATGCGCTACCTCGCGGGTGGCGAAGGCCATCCGCTGGTCCTTGTCCATGGGATCGCTGCTTCCTCGTTCTCTTTCCGCCTGAATTGTGAGGAACTGGCCCGGCACTTCCGCGTTTTTGTCCCGGATTTTCTGGCAATCACCTCGGCCGCCAGCCTCCCTGCGTCTTTGGCTGCCAACGCTTTGCGCTTGAAGGAGTTCCTCGACTCAGTTGGAATCGATAAAGGACACATTTTGGGCAGTTCCTACGGCGGCGCGGTTGTCATGGAACTTGCCAGTCTTGCGATGGATCGTTTCACCACGATGGTCCTCGTCTCTCCGGCGAACCCGTTTGCCCGGCGCTATCACCGCGTTGTCCGCTTCTACCTCAGCCCGCTGGGCGGAGCTTTTATCCGGGTCGTTCCCTACCTTCCCGGATGGGCTTGGGATTACGGCATCGGCCGCATGTACTCCGATCCGAGCACAATGTCGGCCAACACCGGTCGCGGCTATGCCCAGCCTCTGCGAATCGCCGGCATGCCGCGAAGGATCCTCGCCGCACTGGGTACTTTCACCGCGGACGTCGAAGCCTTGCGCGCGCGACTCACCGGCTTGGCAAGCATTCCTTCTTTAATCATCTGGGGAAACCGCGACCCGGTGGTCGAACTGGAGTCCGCCTATCCTCTGCAGGAGCAACTCCGAGCCCGGCTGGTCGTCATGAACGGCATTGGCCATCTTCCCTACGAAGAGCGTCCCCCAGAGTTCAACGAGATCCTGCGCGATTTCCTGCTTACTTAGGTTTCGCTTTAGGTACCTTGGGACAAGACAGCACGCTAAACCATAAGCGATCATGTCAGAACCGTTCGCAGTAGCGAATGGGTGAGTGTGGCAAGACCTAACCCGTCGCCCTCGCAACACGTTGATGACGGTTGCGTTTCACTGCCGCGATTACAAGTCTCATGTTTGAGCTCCTGCGCAGATACTTCGCCGAGTACGGCTACTGGACGGTAGCCGTCGTTCTGCTGCTGGAGAACGCCGGCATTCCTGTTCCGGGAGAAACCACGCTGCTGTTCGCGGCCTTTCTGGCATTCTCCGAACACCATCTGACGCTCCTGGGCATCATTCTCATAGGGGTGATTGCCTGCACCCTGGGCGACAACGCGGGCTATTGGATCGGCTATCACGGCGGACGCCCACTGCTTGAGCACCAGCGGCGTATCTTTCGCATCTCCGACGAGAATCTGCACCGCGGCGAAAGCTTCTTCGCGCGCTATGGGAGCTTCACCGTTTTCTTTGCGCGCTTCGTCTTCGGAATGAGGATCCTCGCCGGGCCTATGGCGGGGGTTCTCAAGATGCCTTGGAAGAAGTTTGTGCTGTTCAATTTTCTTGGGGCGGTGCTTTGGGTATCCGTGATCGCCTCGCTCGGATACTTCTTCGGGACACATTGGGATTGGCTCACATCGCAGATTGAAATCGTAGAAGTGGCGCTGGGCGCGGGACTGCTGATTGCCGTAGCAGTGTGGTGGCGTCAGCGGAATCGCATGCCTGCGCGGAGATCGGCGCGTGCTGAATAAGCTGATCAGGATCTTCGCCGAAGTGGACCGCGAAGCCTGGGTGCGCTTCTCAATCGCGCTGCTGGGGTTGATCTTCTCTTTTGCTTTCGCTCTGCTGTCATCGAGCTTGCGCGATGAGGGCAATCTGCTCGGAACAGCGATCACGGCGTCGCTGGCGCTTCTCACCGCAGGCATCGTCGGCGTAACTACGGTTCCCTATCTGGCGCGGCAAGTTTCTTTTGAGCGCTTCCGCTTTTCCGTGCGTTACGACTTCACTCGCGAAGGGATCGCCTACACGCTCTTCGCGCTGGTTGTAGGAATTGCGGCACTCAACACCGGCAACAACCTGCTGTTCATCGTCGTGGCGGCGATGCTGGCGGCAGTGCTGGTCTCCGGCATCGCGTCAAGCTTTGTTCTTAGCGGGCTGACGCTCAAGCTCGCACTGCCGGACCACGTCTTCGCCGGCAAGCCGTGCATTGGGAACGTGACCATCCGGAATACCGGCCGCCTGCCCTCGTTTTCCATCAGCGTAGTGCCGGAAAAAGTAAAGCAGCGCAAGCGCTGGAAATTGCAGCGGACTGAATTGGGAATTCCTCCGTTCCGCGGCTTTCGGCAATGGTTCCGCGTTCCCGATCTGCAGCTTCGTTCGCTCCCGGCGACGGCGTCCGATCCGCCGATTCTGGACCGTCCGGCCTACTTTCCCTATCTGCGCCCGCGGCACTCCGAGTCGGCTGCGGTCGAGCTGCGCTTTCCCCGCCGCGGACGATATGTGCAGCAGGCGCTCGGCGTCGCCACCCGCTTCCCGTTCTCCTTCATCACGAAGACGCGCATCGTCCCGTTCTCGCAGGAGCTCATCGTTT
>JAFAUE010000095.1 GCA_019243475.1 Acidobacteriota bacterium
GCAGTGCATCTTCCGGCGATGAATACGCCGCAATTCAGCTGGGTCAAGAGTCGCCTGCCGCGCAAGCCCCAGCCCGTGCCGCCGATCTTTCAACCAGAAGTCGCGGCGGAAGCGATAGTGTGGGCAGCAACCCATCGCCGGCGAGAAGTGTGGGTCGGCAAGCCGACCGTCGAGGCCATCACGGCGCAGAAATTCTTCCCTGGCTTGCTGGATCTGTATCTCGGTAAGACCGGCTATGACGCGCAGCAATACGACGGCGCTGCCGATCCGAACCGGCCAAACAATCTTTGGGAGCCCCTGCCCGGGGACTTTGGCGCGCATGGCGAATTCGACTCGCGCTCGCATGATCATAGCTGGCAGGTGAAGCTCGACTTGAATCGCCGCTGGATCGGGCTCGGACTGCTCGCCGGTGGTGCAGCGCTGGCATGGTTCACCCAGCGAGAGAAGATTTCAAGGGCTGTCGAGGAGATTGGAAGCAAGGTAGCTGCATAAGCCTCGGACGCTGCTCGCCGTTGTCGCTCAGTCAGATCGGACGTACGCCTGCCGGCTGCTGCCTTGGGTGTTAGCATCTTCGCGCTCGCTTGATTCGGGAGCACACTGATGCTTGCGTTTGTTATTCCTTTTCTGGCACTTCTCTCCTTTGTGAGTGGGCGGACGCCTGCGGACAGGCAAGCGGCTGTCGGGCAGGAGGAAACACCAACGCAGTCGGGTGTAGCGGTTGGCGGCCAAGAATTTTCGCAAGTTACGGCGCCTATAGCGATCTACAAGCCTGACCCGAAATACACACCCGAGGCTCTTTCGCGTCGAATTGAAGGTACGGTGATCGTGGAAGCCCTGATCGACGCGAGCGGAACTCCACAACATGTCAAGGTCGCACGCAGCCTCGGATATGGTCTCGATCAGAGCGCAATTGACTGTGTTCAGTCATGGCGCTTCGAGCCGGCGCGAAAAAATGGCGTTCCCAGCGAATTCTCCATCACGGTCGAAGTCGCGTTCCACCTCCCACGCGCACCAGCGCCGCGTCCGCAGCTGCGTCACTACGTTGCCTCCGACGGCAGTTTCATTTTGGACTATCCCTCATCTCTGCAGGTGCGCCGTGAAAGTGACGGAACGATCTCTCAGGGTTGCATCGCCTGCTTTAGCTACGACAGGAACCTATTTCCAAAGTCGAACTTCGCCAGCGCTGAATTCTGGGTCGGCCTCGCGACAAATCCGGCAGGATCTGACTCTGACACGCCGCAGCCGATCGATAGGAAGGAAGACTGTGTGAGGTTTTACGGACTAGACAACGTGCAACGCCTGCCGCAGCGGCTTATTGCAGGAACCTTCTTCGCGAGGATCCGGTGGGGCGGCGCGGCAGCAGGAACTGAATCGGATACTGAGCTTCTGCGCACGTTTCATAATGGGAAGTGCTACGAACTCGGGATCTCCGTTGCCGTGGTTGGAGCTTATGACCCGCAGGACTATGCTAGCGGACGGATTAACCGCTTCACTGAAGCCGACCGGCAATTGGTTTGGAAAGAACTTCAGCAGGCGGTTCAAAGCTTCCGTTTTCAGCATTAGTCGTCCGAGTAACACCCTCACCGTTACGGTCTGGTTTGCTGAAAGCAGCAGCTGGGACTAAAATCCGCGCCACAACCAAGCTGTACAAATCAGGAGGGAAGATGAAAGCGAGAGTGTCTCTGCTGTTTGCCGCCCTTTGTTTATTTGCAGCGGTTGCGGCGGCTGCCGATAGTCCCTTTATGGGAACTTGGAAACTCAACGATTCAAAATCAAAACTGGGAGCAAACGCGCCGCACAACGACACAGTCGTCTATGAGGCTGCGGGCGACAACGTGAAGGTAACGGTCGATGGGAAAGACGCGAGCGGCAATCCCAATCACAACGAATGGACCGGGAAGTTTGACGGCAAAGATTATCCCGTCACCGGGGATGCGGCTTCCGACTCGCGCTCTTACAAACAGGTCAATGCTCACACGCTGGCGATGACCATCAAGAAAGATGGGAAAGTCACGCAGACTGGCCGCATTGTAGTCTCGGCCGATGGCAAGTCACGGACGGTGACGACAACCAGCACGGGGAGCGACGGAAAAAAGAGCCAAAGCAAGGCCGTGTTCGACAAGCAGTAGCGCATAGATAAACCAAGCACCCTTTCGTTACGAAAACGAGAGGGTGTTCTTTATTCGGATGGCGAGCGTTCCCACCAGCGACGGATTCAACCTGCAGCGCTTTTTGGAGGCTCAAGCATCGGTCTATGAACAAGTAGTTCGTGAGCTGCGCAACGGGCAAAAGCGGAGCCACTGGATGTGGTTCATCTTTCCCCAGATACGGGGTCTGGGACACAGTCCAACCGCGCAGCACTTTGCCATAACAGGTTTGGATGAAGCACAGGGATATCTGCTGCATCCCATTTTGGGCCAGAGGTTGCGAGAATGCACCGCGCTGGTGAACGCAATCGAAGGGCGCAGCGTTTCGGAGATCTTCGGTTATCCTGACGATCTGAAGTTCCATTCCTCCATAACGCTCTTCTCCCACGCAGCAAAAGACAACGAGATCTTCCATGAAGCGTTGAAGAAATACTTCAATGGAGCCGAGGATTCGCAGACGGTCGACAGGATCTAACCTAACCTCGAATCAAAATAGTTCCAGCTGTTTGCGCGTCTTATCTTGCCTTCTCCGCGAGTCAAACACAGTTCGTCCTCCCAATTCGGGAGACATCTTCCTTTCCTTCGCTAGCAGCTCGTGAAGATCAGCTTGCGGCGCAGCTTCGTTTTCGATCTTGCGCACGAAGCGGTCGAGCCGCCGGAAGCCATCGAGCTTTTCCGTGTGACCGACCTTCGCAGAGTCCAATGACCGTCGCAGGAGAGAGATGGACTGATCGTAGGTCTTAAGCGGGACAGGGAACGGATGCCCGTCTTTGCCGCCGTGTGCGAAGGAGAAGCGCGCGGGATCGGCGAATCGAGTCGGTGTTCCATGAACGACTTCAGCCACCAGCGCCAGCGACTGCAGTGTCCGCGGACCCAGCTTCTCCAGCAGCAGCAACTCGGCGAAGTCGTGGAACTGGCGTTCGTAAGCCAGCGCCAGGACCGCTCCCAGGCGATTGAGATCGAGGTCTGAAGAACGCACATCATGATGGCGCGGCATCGTCAGCTTGCGGGATTCCGCCAGCGTCGTCTCCGGATGCTCGCGGGCAATCTCCAGCAGCGCGCGCTGCGCAGGGGCAGCATGTGCGTCGACCAGGTTCATGATCTCGCCCTGCGGTTCGCCAACAATGGCTGTGTGGGGCTCCGTCACAAAATCGCGCACCGTCGATGAGTGCCAGTGATATCGCCGAGCCATCCCGCTGCCATCGTTCATTCCTTGCTGCACCACGGCCCATTCTCCGCGGCTGCTGAGTATGAAGGAGTGCAGATACAACTGAAATCCGTCGCCAATGGCATTGTTGTCGACGCGCGCCGTGAGCCGGCTGGCGCGCACAAGCGAAGCGCCATCCAAACCAGAGCGATCGGCAACAGCAAGCAGTTCCGCCGGCGTTTTTCGCGAGTGCTTGCCGCGTCCCCCGCAAACATATATGCCGAGTTCGTGCGCGCGCGGGTTCAGTCCGCGTTTGAGCGCACCTAAGACGGAAGTAGTAATCCCGGAGGAATGCCAGTCCATCCCCATCACGCATCCCAGTGCCTGAAACCAGAACGGATCGCTCAACCGAGTGAGCAGCTCCGACGTCCCATAGTGGAACAGGACGCTCTCGCAGATTGCCGTCCCGAGCAGCGTCATGCGCTCAGCGAGCCACGAGGGGACACGTCCACCGTGGAGTGGAAGATCGGCGGTGCCGGAGCGGCGCATGAAGATATTTTAGCCGCTGCTTAAACGAATGAGTACGGTGGCCACGGGCCCGTACACTGGATTTCGCGGCGGTCGGCCCAGCGGGTAGCATAGCGTTTGAGCATTTTGTCCCATTTTGGGCGATCCTTCTTGCGCACCAGGAACGATGCCTGCCATTCCAGGTTCGGCTGTCCCGAACTGACTTTGCCTGCCGGAGCAGATGCGGCTGCGATTGCCTGCAACTCGCGCGCGAATTCCACCACATCGGGATCGAGCTGCTTTTGCTTCTTCACTTGAACCACGGCCGCTTTGGCCCGGAGGTAGTCGCGGCCCGACGACACATCGATCGGCGAGGCCGGCGGGTCGGGATTCAAAAAGAGCTTGATGCCCCACTCTTCCGCGCCATCGATCTTTTGTAGCGTCGTGCTCAGCTTGTCCCTCTCCTCAACGATATGCTGGGAAAGAGATTGCTCGGTATGAAAAACCGTTCCAAAACGGGCAGGCAGGATGCTCACTGCATCGGCAATCTGAGACACAACCCGCTGATGGCGGACGCTAGCGGCAGAAAGCCATTCGAGGTTTTCCATATTGGAAGCGAGCTTCTCGCCGAATTCCTCGTCCGACACGCGGCTGTACCATGCCACAAACCCGGACTGTTCGAGACGCTCCACTGGCGAAGATCCACTGATCGACGTCGTGAGTTTCAGTTTGGGAGCTTTTGCAGAGATTCCGTACAGGTAAAGCATTGTTGTTAACTTTGAAAGATCAGACCCGCAGCACACGAAGCCAAACACAGATCGCTCAAGCGAACTCGATCCCGAAAGGCCTCATTGCATCCCAATGTCCGTAACCCTCTCTAAGCTGGCTGAGTTCCTTTGCTCTCGTTGTTTGGCCGATTTCCCATAATCGATGCGTCAGACGCTGCAGTCCATCTTGCCCAGCTATCTGACCAACAAACTCAGGCACAGCATAGTGCTTTAGCGAGTCAGTTCGCAAACGGGACAGCGTAACGAGTTGCCATTCGCGCGCGCGCTCACAGCGTTGGCAACCGGTTGCGGCCGTGACTGGGAGAACGCGGTTCACGAACACAGCTGTGGGCTGAAGCTTCAGGTCATGAACGGTTGCGAGCAATCGTCCTGTCTGCCGATCGGGCAGCGGCTCAGGCAGCATGACTATGAAAACGCTGGTTTCGTTTCGGTCCTGTAGTAATTGCACGAGCTCGCGAGCCCGCTGTGAGATCGAGGCGACCTCCACTGCGAGTTCCTGCGCGAGCGGCAGCTTGCGATGCGCCGCCAGGCTCTTGAGCAACAGCCGCGTCCAGACGACGAGGCGCTCAGGCGTCCGCAGCAATTCGAGCGCATGGCCTGTAGGCGCCATGTCGATCACGAGCGTCAGCTTGCGCGCTTCGATGAAGTCAAGCAGCTTGAAGATTGCGAAGATTTCGTCGACGCCCGGCGGCACGATGTCGAGCAAAGCGGACAGCATCTCGTGTTCGAACGTGAGTTCGACATGCAATCCTCCCTGCTGCAATTCGAGAGATTGCTGAATGGTGCGCTTTAGCTTGCGGCTCCATGCAAGATATTCCGCCGTTGCGTCGATCTCCACGGCATGAAAGAGCTTGTCGTTGAGTACCGATTTGGGAGTGCCGGTAATCGCCTGTTCAAAAAGATCATCCAGCGACGGCGCAGGATCGGTGGAGCAAATGAGGAGGTTTGTCCTTGATTGCGCTTTGCGCCGGGCATAAGCGAGACCGCCGGAGATGGTCGTCTTGCCGACTCCACCTTTCCCGAGGGTCAGGGTAATGCGCGTCTTCGGCGCCGGCCAGGCAGTCCTGCGCAGTGCTAAATTCTCAAGGCCTGCCCGTGGCTTCCTTAATGTCGGCAAAGTCGGAGCAAGTTTCAACGGTTTGCCATCAAAGACGTGGCGACCGAAAGCGCGCAGATTACCGATTCCTGAAATGGGAAATCCGGGGTCTTCGCCGGTGAGGAGTTCTGCCTTTGGAAAGCGGCGTGTCAGGAACTTGTTTGCTGCGTCATAAAGACGTGCCCGCATCTGGCATCGCTTGCAGCCATGCGCTCGTGTTACTACGCGGTTCAGCACCACTTGTTCGATCGCGGCTCCCGAGTCTTGGGCCAGCATCTTCGCCGTACGCGAGGCCTCTTCGAGCGAAAAGCGTTCGGCGCTTGTGACCATCACGAGCTTCGATTCTTTACTCGATAGCGCAGCCCGCAATGATGAGAGGACGGCGTCCCATTCCTCCAGCACCTTGGGCCGGCCGGCCGCGGCGGCTCCGCCGAAATGCTGCGCGAGCACCTGGTCGCGTTGTCCGGCAAGTTCGAGGAACTCGAGGAAGCGAGCCAATTCTGTCGGAATGCGAAAAAGTTGCAGCGTGTGACCGATGGGAGCCGTATCGACGACGATCTCGTCGAATTTGCCGCTTTCAAGCAGGTCGGAGATCGTGAGCAGCGCGCTGACCTCCGCCAGTCCCGGGAGGGTGGTTTCTAGAAATGAATCAATCTCTTCGCGCGAGAGAAACGTGCCCTGTTCAACCAGAGCCGTTATCGCATCGCGGTATTGATCTAGAAATTCCTGAAAACGAGCACCGGCGTCTACCTGCCAGACGTGTAGCGTGCCAAGTCCGGTCCGGGGCAATTTCTGCATTCCTGCACGGAGCTTCTTCTCCAGAACGTCTGCGAGAGAGTGGGCTGGATCGGTGGAAATCAGGACAATGCGTCGGCCACGCTTTGAGGCGGCTTGCAGGGCGTAAGCAGTGCTGACGGTCGTCTTTCCAACCCCGCCTTTGCCGAGGAAGAACGTAATTTTGCTTTTTTTCTTGCCCGAGCTTTGTGCCATGCAGTTTGGTCGAACAGGCGAACCACAGGTGCGCGTTCAGATTACGGTACGAAGCGGAATCTAGGCGCCGGCTTCCATTGTTCCACGTGGAACAACAAAGCAGGGCACAGGGCACAGGGGACAGGGAACAGGGAAGGCAGTCAAGTACGGTTATGGTTCCCAGTTGGGTAGCGCTCGAAATTGTTCCACGTGGAACAATCGCCGGCGGCGAGGCAATACCTCCATATCAAGGCGACGCGCCGTTCTTTCAGTAAGATAGCGAACAACTCCCCTTTCATCCTTTGTTCGCGCGTCCGACGTTTTCCCTTGCAGAGAAGATGTCAGGATGCGACACTATCAGTAGTTTCAGGCACTTAGCGGAATCGCATCTTTGCGACTTCCCGGCGTCTGGGACATCGAACAGATGTCGGCTTCAACATCCCCGTAGGTCGGGCGCGAACCAGCGTAGTGGACCTACTGGAGCCGGCGGATGCTTTCAACATCCCCGTTTCGGCAACCTGAACGGAAGACGACTCCGGCAGTTAGTGTCGAGACTGAAGGCGGAAAATTAAGTGACCGTTGCCACTGAGCGGGCCTTGTGTTCGCTTGAAAATTATCTCGAGCTCCCCGACTACACGATGGATGAGCGGATTGCGGACGCCCGGCGCGAGTTGGGACGCGATTGCGTGGTCCTGGGACATCACTATCAGCGCGATGAAGTCATTCGTTTTGCCGACTTCACAGGCGACTCCTACAAACTTTCAAAAATTTCTGCACAAGCAGGAGGGCAGTACATCGTCTTCTGCGGTGTGCACTTCATGGCGGAGAGCGCGGACATCCTCGCTCGTCCGGGACAGCAGGTGATCCTTCCCGATCTAAATGCCGGATGCTCGATGGCCGACATGGCAGAAATCGGGCAGGTGGAAGCCTGCTGGGAACAGCTTCAGCGCCTAGGAGTGGCTACCGAAGACAGTGACGGCGTAACGCCGCTGACATACATGAACTCCACAGCCGCAATCAAAGCGTTTTGCGGCGAACGCGGTGGACTCGTTTGCACATCTTCCAATGCCGCCGCTGCCTTCCGATGGGCTTTCAAAAAGACTTCCAAAGTTCTCTTTCTTCCTGATCAACATCTCGGTCGCAATACCGCATACGCAATGGGAATTCCCCTTTCGGAAATGGTGGTCTGGGATCCCTACATGCTGAATGGCGGCGTTCCTGCGGATCGGCTGCGCAATGCGCGCGTGATTTTATGGAAGGGACATTGCTCCGTGCATCAGCGATTTTTGCCTGAGCACGTTGATAACGTGCGCGCGAGATATCCGGGAATTCAGGTGATCGTCCACCCGGAGTGCCGTTGGGAAGTTTGCCAGAAAGCTGATCAGCTGGGTTCAACCGAGCGGCTGATAAAAATCATCGAGGATGCTCCCACGGGCACAATGTTCGCGGTGGGCACGGAAATCCACCTGGTCAATCGTTTGAAGAACCGTTTCGCAGCTCTGGGCAAAAAGGTAATTACGCTCGACGACTCCGGCTGCCTGTGCACGACGATGTTCCGCATCTCTCCCCAGCATCTTGCCTGGGCATTGGAGAATCTCGTCGAAGGGAATGTAGTGAATCGCATTCGAGTTGCGGAAGACGTGAAGTACTGGGCGAGAGTCGCACTCGACCGTATGCTGGAGATCGGGAAAGAGGCCGCCAGCATTCAGCACTCGCAAGCCGTCCAGCGTACTGCATAGCCGGATTCGAGCTCGGGATGGGGGCTGCTGGGTGGCGCGGTCAGGCGCAGTAGCTTTCGCTACAATAAAAATATTCATATGTCGCAACGCACTTTTACATTGCAGGAGGCGCAGGTTCTGCTTCCGGTTTTGAAGTCACTGCTGAAGCAGGCAATCGATGGCAAGAAGCTCATTGAGACCATCGACGCCGAATTTCAGGAACTGGCGCAGCGGATTTTCCTGTCGGGCGGGCTTCTGGTTGAGATCGGCAAGGCGGCGCGTCGTCGTGCGGAACGCGAGAAAACTGTCCAGCGGATCAAGGACGTGGTTGCCGAGATCGATGCAACGGGCGTTCAGGTGAAAGACTTGGATATGGGTCTGTTGGATTTTCCATGCAATGTGGAGGGCCGAACGATCCTCCTTTGTTGGAAGATGGGTGAGGAGAAAATCACGCACTGGCATGGTCTGGAAGAGGGATACGCCGGCCGCAAGCCTATCGACGAGACGATCACGAAGGTAAAAAAGAAACCGAACTGAATTCTGCAATTCTCTCGCGCCATTCGTCAGATTGCAGACGTTGAATCCAAAAAAATCAATTCGCACGGTGTTTGTACACACAGCGCTTGCTGTGTGCGCTGTTGCCAGTGCGCTGCTCGCATCGTCCTGTGGGAAGTTCTTTCCCGGCGGGAGTTCTTCTTCGAGTTCCAATTCGGGAACCGGCGCTTCTTCCGAAGTGGTTTTCGTCGCCAACAGCGGTAGCCAGAACGTCTCCGCTTTTAATGTAAATACATCAACGGGAGCCCTCACAGCTGTGTCGGCTTCGCCGTTCTCGACCGCGGCCGCTCC
>JAFAUE010000129.1 GCA_019243475.1 Acidobacteriota bacterium
TTCAAGCTCATACGCATCGAGGGCAGCGCCGTTCTTCTGCGTGATGCTGTCAACCTTGCCCGCAGCAACGTGGATCGTGGCCGACTCTGGAGTGTGATACGACTCAGCTCCAGGGCGGACTTCAATATAGGAATCGCCCTCTTTGTAGGTACCAATTCGGGACTCACCGTGCTCGCTTACTTCGGTGTATCCCGCTCGCCGCAGTTCCGCGGCGATGCTTCCGACATTCAGGCTCTCGCCTGTGCGGACGGTTTCAGGAGCAGAGTAGATTTTGGCGGCGTTGGCGAAAAGTGGCGAGTTTAGTCGCCGATCGACGATCTTCTGATACTTGATGTAATAGTGCGCAAAGATCCCAAACAGGACCAGGCATACGATGATGAATCCGGCGACAGCGGCCTTGACCGCCGGATGGGCAAGGCGATTGCGCACGTCCTTGCCGCGGGGGATTCTTAGTTTGATTGCCAAGTTAGAAAACTGCTATCCACTAGATTAGACGAAACCGAGTGCCACAGGACACAACGAGGCGCCTTCCTTTTTAGACGCGCGAACGAGCCAAGTAGCTGCTTTTCAGCGAGCTGTGGGCGAGGTAACAGGATCGATCTTTTCTCCATCTCGGGTAGCCGGGTGGAAGGTTATGTCGAAGGGATAGAACACCGCGTCGATATGCACCGTGTAGTTGGTTCCGATGGTTACGTCGGAACCAACTTTCTGAATCAAGACATCTTGCGGGTTTACCGGGACTCCAATGTCAGTGATCTTGCGCTTCACCTGATCGCGAATGCCGTTTTCATCGAGCGGCGTGTACTCGTTATTGCGGGCAATGCTTTGAATCTCCTGCTGAAACTGATAGTTCTCGATGTAGGAAGGCAGTACCTTCCAGGCGAGATAAAAGCCCCCCGCCACCACCACAATTCCAATCAGCGCCTTCAGCCTTTGCATCTCTGTTGAACCTTTGGGTCACGGCGGTGGATTAGCCCGCGATTTGCCTCAATTTTTCAGCAATTTCCGCCATCGTAGCATCCACCGATTTGCGTGTCGAGCGTTCCACCAGCTCAACTTTTCCTTCGGAAACTTTCTTGCCAACATTCACCCGGTAGGGGATTCCCACCAGATCGGCATCTTTGAATTTCACACCCGCGCGGTCGTCGCGGTCGTCGAGCAGTACGTCGAAACCCGCTTCGCTAAGCTTCGCGCAGATTTCCTCGCTTGCATTGCGGATTGCCGCATCGCTCATATTCGTGGCGGTGACGAGGACATCGAATGGCGCAATGCTTCTGGGGAGCCAGAATCCGTCCGCATCATTGCTCTGCTCGATTGCGGAAGTCAGGATTCGCTCAATGCCGATTCCGTAGCTTCCCATTATGGGAGCCACTTCTTTGCCGGACTGGTCCAGAACACGGGCGCCCATCGACTCCGAATACTTGTAGCCCAGTTTGAAGATGTGCCCAATCTCCACTGCCTTGGCTACGGTCATGGGCGTCCCGCAATTCGGACAGCCCTCGCCGGCTTCAACGTTACGCAGATCTGCATACTGTTTTACCGCGAAGTCGCGTCCGGGCGTTACGTTACGCAGGTGATAGTCCTCTTTGTTCGCGCCGGCGACCAGGTTTTTGCGGCCTTCCAAAGCCTTGTCGACGAACACCAGCTTCATTCCGTCCACACCGCCGGCATTAAAGCCTTCCATGTCGAGGCCCACAGGCCCTAGGTAGCCGGCCGGCCCTTTGAACGTCGATTGAATTTCTTCGGCATGCATCGGGCGAATTTCTCGCGCTCCTGTCACGGCGAGTACTTTCGCCTCATTCAACATGTGGTCGCCACGTACGAAGACGGCAACGGGCCACTGCAGCTGCTTCCCTTCCTCGGTGACCCACGTACCCATAAGCGCCATTGTCTTGATCTTCTGTTTTGGGGACACGCCGAGATACTGCGCGACATCCTCGATCGTCTTCTTGCCTGGTGTATGTACCAATTCGGGGCTGCCATTACCAGACGGCTTCAGGTCTTCGACGACCTCCAGCTTCGATGTGGCTTTCTCCAGGTTGGCGGCATAGCCACATTTCGGACAGCTCGCCACCATGTCTTCGCCAGCGTCGGTATAGACCATGAATTCGTGCGACTGCGATCCGCCCATGGCGCCGGAATGCGCTTCTACGACGACGAACTTTAGGCCGCAGCGCTTGAAGGTCGCGGTATACACGTCGTAGTGCTTGCGATATGACACGTCAAGCCCAGCTGGGTCGATGTCGAACGAATAAGAATCCTTCATGATGAACTGCCGCACACGCAGCAGTCCCGACTTAGGACGGGGCTCATCGCGGAACTTGGTCTGGATCTGATACCAGATCTGCGGGAGCTGTTTGTAGCTTCGCAGCTCTTTGCGCGCGATGTCGGTCATGACTTCTTCGTGCGTCATGCCCAGGCAGAGATCCCGTCCGCCGCGGTCTTTGAGGCGAAACATGTTGTCGCCCATAACGGACCAGCGTCCGCTGGCTTCCCATATTTCGCGCGGGTTTAGCGCGGGCAGCAGAAACTCCTGGCCAATCTTGTCCATCTCCTCGCGGACGATGCCGACAATCTTGTTCACCGAGCGCTGTCCGAGAAAGAGGTAGGAATAAATGCCAGCGGCAAGCTGCCGCACATATCCGGCGCGGACCAGGAACTTGTGGCTGGCGACTTCGGCGTCAGCCGGGGCTTCGCGCAGTGTGGGAATGAAAAGTTGCGACCAGCGATGCATTGCGTCTCTCGGTATTCAAAGTAAAGCTTTCATTCTAGCGAAGATGCTTCACTTTCAGCGTTATGGATCTGCTCGGTACGGGCTGAGAGGCTTAGATTTTGAAGTACTTATAGCAATTAATTTCTTGGGCGTCGTATATCGGTGTCGCGGAGTCCCGCATTTAGCCTGGTGAAGCAAGGCCACATTTCCACAGCGATATCCCGACTTTTCCACGGGGTTACCCCAACTTTTCCACGGCGTTACTCCGAGATTTCCACGGCGTAACGCCGGAGCCTTGAGGGGTTACGCCGAAAAGCAAATCGATGACAAGTGCGGACGAAAACGTCGTTCCTGAACCGAACCTTTCCCAAATCGAGACACGAGTGCAATAACTCCACAGTTGTTGCTGGCGAGAAGACGTAGAGAGTCAAGAACTATTCGTTCAGCAGGGCAGTTCGTCGGCAATTAGGCAAGCTTACCCAGGATCTCTTTGGCGAGCTTCAGAGCGTCACCGAAGTGCTTTTGGTATTCGGTGAATTGCCGGTTCAATTCAAGCGACTGCTCAGGAGCAAGTTTGGCGTGAAAGAGCATGTCGCGGACTTTCACCGGGTTCGGAAGGAGCGCTTCCTCGTTGAGGTCTTCGAGAGCCTGTTGGGGATTGACGGGCATAGCGTGTTCTATGTTACTGCGCTCCAATTCGTGATTGTGTGATTTCGCGATTGTGTGATGAACAACCGTGTCGCAAGCGCCTAAATCGACTCCGTTCCCCACAAATCGTGCAGGTGCACCACGCCCAGGAGCTCTAAGCCATCGCGGACTACAACTAGAGAAGTGATCTTTCTCCGCTCCATCAAGTTTAAGGCCGTCATTGCGAACGTCGATTCATCCACCGTTACCGGACTGCGCGTCATGCATTCGCCCGCCGTCAGGTCCATGGCTTCTTTGCCCGTGCTTTCGAGCAAGCGGCGCAAGTCGCCATCGCTGATGACTCCCAACAGTTTCCCATTTTGGGTGACGGTCGTCATACCGAGCTTCTTGCGCGACATTTCGTAGATTACGTCGTGCATCGGAGTTTCCGGTTCGACACGTGGCAGTGCGTCGTCTTTGTGCATGATCTCCGAAACGCGCATCAGCTTCTTTCCCAGCTTCCCCCCGGGGTGAAGTTCGGCAAAATCCTCTTCCTTGAATCCACGTTTCTCGGAGAGTGCAACGGCCAGAGCGTCGCCGAGCGCGAGCATCGCCGTGGTACTGGCTGTGGGAGCGAGGCCAAGGTTGCAGCCTTCGCGCGGCACCGAGCAATCAAGGGCGACATCGGAAGCTTGGGCCAACGTTGAATTTACGTCGCACGTGAAACAAATAAGCGCATCGCCCACACGTTTGATCTTGGCCAACAGCTTCAACAACTCTTCGGTTTCCCCGCTCGATGAGAGGGCAATCACAACGTCGCCACTCGCTACCATGCCCAAATCGCCGTGCAGGGCTTCCGCCGGATGCATAAACAAAGAAGGGGTACCGGTAGAGCTGAGCGTGGCGGCGATCTTCTGGGCGATGATGCCGCTCTTTCCCATTCCGGTAACAACTACACGCGCTGTGCAGCGAAACAGCAGGTCGAGAGCGAGCTCAAAGCTGGCTTTCATTGGGCCTTTGAGCCGATCGGCCAACGCGTAGAGCGCTTCC
>JAFAUE010000342.1 GCA_019243475.1 Acidobacteriota bacterium
GGCCGACCTAACACTTCACATTGGCTTCTCGCAGTCACCATTCAAGCGAGGCCAATCCCTGCTCCTTAGGTTCCCTTATACGCGCTGCCAACCATGACGTTCCGAAAACGCGCCGGCGCAGCGCCGTGGCCCGTGCCCATCGTCTGCATGGGCTGACCTTTGCCGCAGTTTGGTGTACCCCAAAGCTGCCATTCGTCCCGGGAGCATATGGCGTCCATGGAATTCCAGAACTCCGTTGTGATGCCCGAATATGACGGATTCTTCAGCATGCGTCCCAACTTGCCGTTCTTTATCTCCCAGCCAATTTCGCACCCAAACTGGAAGTTGTAGCGCTTGTCGTCAATCGACCAGGAGCGGTTCGTCTCCATATAGATCCCGTTATCGGTGTCCGCAATCAGTTGCTGAAGCGTAAGTGGCTTCTCTCCCGGCAGGATGCTGATGTTCGTCATGCGAATCAGCGGAATGCGGTTCCATCCTTCGGCGCGCATGGTGCCGTTCGAGCGATTCTCACCGATCATCGCTGCCGTCTCTCGCGACGAAAGATATCCCGTAAACTCGCCGTGGCTGATGATCGGAGTACACTGCGCCGGAACGCCTTCATCGTCGTAGGCAAATGTTCCCAATCCGGGACCATGCGGGAGGGTGGCGTCGGCCACCACGTTCACGATAGGACTGCCATATGTCAGCTTGCGCAGCTTGTCCAACGTAAGGAACGATGTGCCGGCGAAGTTTGCCTCCATGCCCAGCACGCGATCGAGCTCAATCGGATGTCCGACAGATTCGTGAATCTGCAGCCCGAGCTGCGAAGAGCCGAGAATAATCGTGAATCGGCCTTCCGGACACTGGTCGGCCTTGTGCAGCGCCACCGCCTCTTCGCCGATGCGGCGCGCGTTTTCCACCAGCCGCAGTTCGTCGATAAGTTCGTATCCCTTGTTCTGATATTGGCCGCCAAAAGAATTGGGATACGATCGCTTCTGAATCTCGGTGCCGGCAAACGCGTAGGCATCATAGCCCACGCCGGTGATGACTCGTGTCTGATGAATGTCAGAACCTTCGCTCGAATAAAACCATTGCTCGTAGCGGCGAAGCGTCATCTGCGCTTCAGCCAGCGTCACTCCCTGGACTGACCGCAGTTCCTTGTCGCAAGCCATGAGCAGCGAGAGGTTCTGCTCAACCGAAGTCGAGAACGGATCGGTCTTGTACGGGTTCGTCCACTCGGCAGTGACGGGCTTTTCCGAAGCAAGCTCGATGGGATGCTGCTGCACGCGAGAAGACGCGCGCGCTATCTCAACCGCTCGCGCCGCTGTGGCTTCGACTGACTCTCGCGACAGATCGTCGGTAGAGGCAAATCCCCACGCCTTGTTCACCAGCGCGCGAACCCCAATGCCCAGAGACTCAGAATCGGCGGCGTGTCCGATCTTTCCGTTCTTCGTGGCCAGAGCGCGTTGCCGGTCGTTGACGACGCGAGCATCGCAATAAGCCGCACCGCGTTTCGTAGCCGTATCCAGCGCCCAGTGCCCAATGTTCTTCATCCAGATAAATTAACAGGCGCTCTTGCGGATGGGCTATCGCGGGATTGCCCGGCACAGAAGCCGTTTCGAATGTCCGTCGCTGCGTGAGGTTCTCCTAACTCCGTCCTGCGGGGCGCTGAAGAAGGTGCATGGATGTCCAGCGCGCTGCGCCACCTTGCAAGCAGCCAAGATTTTTTTCTTGCAGTTCGCTTCAGGCCCGTGCTAGCACAAACCTGTGCTATGTGGAATTTTCCAAAATGGAAGTGGGAGCAGACGTCGGTGCAAGAGCCCGGATCGTCGGAGCCGGGAACGCCGGATCTATGCCGATCCCTCAGGGACTTGATGGGATATCCCATCAGGTCCCATAGGGATCTCGATGGGATATCCCATACGATCGGATGGGATATCCCATGCGGTGGGATGGGATATCCCATAGGGACCTTCAGGGATCGAGTCGGCTAAGTCCTTTAGAACTTGGGATCGGACAAAAAAAGGTGTTTTTCGCGCTTATCGGAAAGTTGACGGCGCAAGCGCTGACCACGGAACGCTGCCGATTACCTCTCTTAACTTGCTCTAGGGGCCGTTGCAGGGCGATGATTTTTGAAGTCGCATGGATGTGAATCAAAGATGAAGTCGATATCCGCAATCTTTTTTCTTGTTGTTTTTTGCGTTTCTAACGGTTGGCCCCAGGGAGCTTCCGCAGCGCAATCGTCCGGACAGAATCAGGCAGCTTCCGCCGGCGCTCAGCCCTCCAGCCCACAACCGGCTAAGCGAGTGCGCATTGGTGTCGCCCAGGTAATGAGTACGGTCTCTCCGTCGCTTGCGACCGACGGATGGCAGCAGGAGTTGGTTGACGATCTGGACTTTCTCGGTGCGAAGGGCGTGATTCTCAGCTCCGATCCGAACGACCGCGACGCTACGCTGGAGCAGGCAAAGCAGGCGAACTGCGATTATGTGATCCTCACAACGGTAACCACTTACAAGTCAGTGGGAGTCGGCGAGAAAATAACCAGTGTGCTCGGACACGGAAATCTCGGAGGAGTCGGCGGCACCGGACAAGGTCGCGTGGAACTGGGCGCTGAAGCGAAAGTTTTTCAGCCGGATAGTCCGGTGCCCATCTTCGATGCCAACAACGATTTTCGCCAAAACGATCCCACGGCCACTGCGAAAGGATTGCTGCGCACCGAAGCCCGCGACGTGCTGCTGCAACTGAAGCGAGTGCAAAACAGCAAGGAGAACGGTGGGACATCGCATCCCCCGTCCTCCTCTTCTGCCACTCCTAAGCAGTAGCTGCGATCGCGACCTTGGCCTCTTCCCCGAACCGCACCGACACGACTTTGGAAACGCCCGGCTCCTGCATGGTTACGCCGTAAAGCACGGGCGAGGCGCTGATCGTGCGCTTGTGATGAGTGATCACGATGAACTGCGTGCGATCGCTCATCTCCTTCACCAGCTCGGTGAATCGTCCGACGTTGGACTCATCGAGTGGCGCGTCAACTTCGTCCAGGATGCAGAACGGACTCGGTTGATACTGAAAGATACCCACCAGCAAAGAGAGCGCCGTGAGTGCCTTCTCTCCGCCGGAGAGCAGCAGCACGTTCTGCAGCTTCTTTCCTGGAGGCGACGCGACGATGTCGATGCCGCTTTCCGACGAATTTTCTTCGTCCGTGAGCTTCATGAATCCCTGACCGCCGGCGAAGAGTTTGCGGAAGGTGATCTGGAAATTTTCGTTGATCTTGGCGAAGGCCTCTTCGAACTTCTGCTTCGAGAATTCGTCGATCTCTTTGATCGTGTTCTGCGTGTTCTCGATCGATTCCAGCAGGTCCCTGCGCTGGACTTCGAGGAATTCGTGGCGCTGCGCTGTCTCCTTATATTCCTCGAGGGCCATCATGTTCACGGGGCCCATGTTGTCGAGCTTCGTACGCATTTCCCGATACAGTTCCTCTTCTTGCGCGAGTGTGTCGCCTTCGAGCTTCTGAATGGCTTCATCGGCCAGCAGAGATTCCGAAGTGATGGAGAGCTCTTGCAAGCAGGTCTCGGCCATGTGCTGGATGTCCGATTGCAATCGAGCGAGCGTGGTCGAAAGTTCGGCGCGCTGCTCTCGGGCAGCTTCAATCTGTTGTCGGGCTGTACGCAGAAGAGAATCGA
>JAFAUE010000460.1 GCA_019243475.1 Acidobacteriota bacterium
TTCAGGATCTGGGCCACACGGTGATTTTTCTGATCGGGGACTTCACCGCGATCATCGGCGATCCCACAGGCCGGAACGTTACACGACCGCCGCTCTTGGAAGAAGAGATCGCCCGAAACGCCACTACATATCTGGACCAGGTTTATAAAATTCTTGACCGCGACAAGACTGAAGTGCGTCGCAATACGGAGTGGATGGGCAAATTCACTGCTACGGACTTCACGCGTCTCGCCGCTAAGTACACCGTGTCGCAAATGCTTGAGCGCGAAGACTTCCACAAACGGTTTCAGGAAGAAAAGCCTATCTTCATGCACGAGCTGCTGTATCCGCTGGCCCAGGGCTACGATTCGTTTGTGCTGGAGTGCGACGTACAGCTCGGGGGGACCGATCAGAAATTCAACCTGATGGTCAGCCGCGAGATTGCGCGGGCATACGGAGCGCAGAACATTGAAATTGTTCTCACCACACCGCTGCTCGAAGGGCTCGATGGTGTGCAGAAGATGTCAAAGTCGTTAGGCAATGCCATCGGAATTCAGGAGCCGCCGCTCGAGATGTACGGCAAGCTCATGTCGATCTCCGACGAGTTGATGTGGAGATACTGGACACTGCTGACCGACGCCACACCGAAGCGCCTTGAAGAAATGCAATCATTGGTGACATCGGGCTCGCTTCATCCCATGCAGGCCAAAAAGGATTTGGCGCGGCAGATCATCAGCGATTTCCACTCCAAGAGTGCAGCCGATCGGGCGGAGGCAGACTGGTCCAAGCAGTTTCAAAAACATGAGTCGCCGGATGATTTGACAGTGCAGGAGGTCTTGCTCTCCCAGATTTCTGGGTCGGGCGAAACGTTGATTAGAGTGGACAAACTGCTCGTTGCTTCAGGATTGTGCTCGTCCGGGACCGAAGCTCAAAGGAAGATCAAAGAAGGAGCAGTGCACATCGACAATGAGGTCATCCACCAGCCTGCCTTGAATCGGCAACCTCAAAATCCCTTTGTGGTACGACTGGGAAAGAAGATGGTGAAAGTGCGCCTAAGTAGCGCCTAGGCTTCGCCCCCCGGCATTCTTGCTTGCGCTCCGTAATTCCGTTCTGCGCTACTTCTTTTTCAAATACTTTCTGTCTTTGATTTCGTACTCTCCGCTCAGCACCATCTTGATCGCTTCTGTGTAAGCAACGTGCTCTTGTTCCAGAATGCGTTGCGAAAGCGAGGCTTCGTCGTCCGCGGGGAGCACAGGCACAGCTTTCTGCAGGATGATTACTCCATGGTCGAGGTTTTCGTCAACGAAGTGCACCGTGCATCCGCTGATTCTGACGCCATACTCGAGTGCTTGCCGCTGAGCGTCGAGTCCGGGAAATGCCGGGAGCAAGGAAGGGTGAATGTTCAAGACCCGATTCGGGAATGCTTCGAGAAATACCGGAGAAATCAAACGCATATAGCCAGCGAGGCAGACGAGATCTACCCTGTGCTCACGCAGACATGCAACGATAGCTGCGTCATGTTCGGCGCGGCTCAAACCTTTACTTTGAATGACGTGCGCATTCAGGCCGCGTTTCTGTGCTTCTTCAATTCCCGCAGCGTATGGCTTATTGGAGATTACGACCGCGATTTCCGCCTCGGGAATTTGCCCGGCGGCAAGGTTGTCGGCAATCGCGATGAAGTTGGAGCCGCGTCCGGAGAGGAGAATGCCCAGCTTCATATTAGCGACTGCCGGCAATCGCCATTCGACGAACGGGAATCTACGGCCGCTCGACGAATACAGCGAGGCGCCAGCAAAATATCTGTCCTTTGAATGCTGCTAATGGCGGAGTGCTGACCAGCGCTTGGCAAAGCCTACGAGTAAATCACTTTCCGATCGCCCTTCACGATCCGTCCGATTGTGTAGCCTTTCTCGTTTACTCGATCAAGGATGGTTTGCACGCGTTTGAACTTCGTCGGAGGAACGATCAGGATCATACCGATTCCCATGTTGAACGTGCGCAGCATCTCCTCCTGTGAAATGTTTCCAAGTTTTTGCAGATGTGCAAATACAGGAGGTTCAGGCCACGAGCCCAGCTGAATATTGGCGGCTTTTCCTTTAGGCATCACGCGGGGAAGATTTTCGGTGATCCCGCCGCCTGTAATGTGTGCCATGGCAACAACTGCCTCCGCTTCCATAAGTCGGCGGATCACAGGCCAATAGCTCTTGTGCGTGCGCATGAGCTCTGCACCGGCCTTGTTCTTGATCTCGCTCACGAATGTTTCCGGCGTGTAACGAGCGATTTCGAAGAACAGCTTGCGCGCGAGCGAATAGCCATTGGTGTGCAAGCCGGTGGACGGCAATCCGATGATGGCATCGCCAACTTCCACTGCGGCGCCAGTAACGATTCGGTCTCGTTCCACCGCACCGACTATGAATCCGGCTATGTCGTACTCGCCATCGGCATAGAAGCCGGGCATTTCTGCTGTTTCACCGCCGATAAGGGCACAGCCGTTTTGCCGGCAGGCGTCAGCGAGTCCGGACACAACTTTTTCCGCAATTTCAGGATCCAGTTTGCCGCTGGCAAAGTAATCGAGAAAGAAGAGCGGAGTTGCTCCCTGGACCGCGATGTCGTTCACACAGTGATTCACCAGATCGGCGCCTACCGTGTGGTGGAGGTTCATTTCAATCGCGATCTTTAGCTTTGTACCCACGCCGTCCGCGCTGGAGACGAGCACCGGGTCACGGTACTTGGTCCCCAGAGAGAACAGTCCACCGAAGCTGCCAATGTCGCTCAGAACATTGCGATTAAAGGTTTTTTGCGCGAGATACTTGATTCGCTGTTTGGCACGGTCCGCGCGGCTTATGTCCACGCCGGCATCGGCATAGGTGATGGAACGGCGAGTTTTTTTCTGGGCTGTGGACTGGGCCAAGCAGTCAAGATCCTTCAGGTGATGTGCGAGGACAGGAACGAAAAGTGTATCACCTGAAGCAGAGCAGCAATCCGGTGCGCCGCCAGCGTGTTTGCGTCACATGCGTCAGCGCCGTGGCATACAGACGAACCTGATGAAGCCAGTTCGGATCGAGCCAGGCAGAACTCGGCGCGTCGTAGGACCAGAAGATTACGATCGGCTCGCCGACGACATCTTTTACCGCGATCGGCCCGAAGTAGCGGCTATCTTCAGAGTTGTCACGGTTGTCGCCCATTACGAACAGAGAGCCTGCCGGCACGCGGCGTGGCGAGATGTTCTCCTGCCAGGACCAGCGGCGGTTCGCGCGGACATTCGCATAGTACTCGGGCAATGGCGCGCCATTGATGAACAGCACACTACGACGAATTTCCACTACATCGCCCGCGACCGCAATTACCCGTTTCAGGTAAATTGCATCCGGTTCAATGGGGCTGCGAAATGCCACGATCTCTCCCGGTTTCGGCGCTCGCAGCTGGGGAAGACGGTAATTCGTGAACGGAATGTTCGGTCCGTACGGCAGCTTTAGCCAGAGCAGATGATCACCAACCAGGACCGTCCGCTCCATCGAAGCGGTCGGCACCATTCCCAATTCGAGAACGAAGGAAAAGATAAACAACAGCATGAAGACGGAAGCCGCGACAACTTTCCACAAGCGTCGCTTGTACGACCGAACAATTGGGCGGGAATCATGGAAGACGGAAGGAGAGAAAGCGGCTTGCAGATCTTCACATGTAGCGGCGCGCAAGACAGAGCTCCAGACGATACCCAATTGTGAGCTGCCGCTTCGCGCGCTTGGAATCGGACGTTTTACCTAGAGAGGTATGACGAAAGGGAACTTGTCCTACTTTCCACGACGCCGGTCACGACTGCGCCTGTCTTGCGCTTTGAGGCGCGGAAACTCGCGGCGGTCGCCTTTGCGTCGCTCGGTGATGCGGCGGTCGACTTGCGGCCAGGAAAGCTCCGGCATAGCCTGAATGCGGTCCACGGCTGCAGCCACGCCGTAGCGGTTGCCATCCGTCTTATCTTCGACTCGCTGCACGGTGGCGTGGCAGCAAACCCACTTAGCGGCCTCTCCCGTAATCTCCTTGGGAAGGATCATGACAATATCCACCGCGCTGCCTGCACTCACGCGTGTGGCGCACTCAAGAAAAATGCCCGACTGGCTCAGGTTAAGTGTCTCGGCGTCGATACCGTTGCCTTCCGCATGCACTTTGGCCGGAATCTTGAGGTTCTTGCGCGGTGAACTCCTTTTCTCGGCGCGCGGTGAGTTCATTCCCGTCTTCTCCTGAGCTTTGGATTGAAAGCTGCGGCAGAATACGCCAGTTTTACGCGGAAGTACACCCAAAGGCTGCTGAATGCACAACTTAGCGGTATCAACCTG
>JAFAUE010000062.1 GCA_019243475.1 Acidobacteriota bacterium
AACAGGACATCCAGAACGACCGGCGCATCCTGAAACCGCAAGTGCGGCGCCCAGGTTCCGATCGCTGGGAGGACATTTCGTGGGACACCGCGATTGACGAGATTGCCCGTTGGACCAAAAAGGAGCGCGACGCATCGTTCGTTGAGACCGATGCCCAGGGCCGCACCGTCAACCGCTGCGAGGGCATCTCGTGGGCAGGCGGCTGCACAGACACCAACGAATTCAATTACCTTGCCGTTAAAGCGATGCGCAGCATGGGGCTGGTCTATTTTGAAACGCAGGCCCGTGTCTGACATGGCCCGACGGTCTCAAGTTTGGGACCTACCTTCGGGCGCGGCGCAATGACCAACGGTTGGATCGACATCAAGAACACCGACATGATGTTGATCATGGGCGGCAACCCTGCCGAGAACCATCCTTGCGGATTCAAGTGGGCGGTCGAAGCCAAGCGCAATCGCAACGCGAAGCTGATCTGCGTCGATCCGCGCTTCACCCGCACAGCGTCCCAGGCTGACCTCTTTCTCCAGATTCGCGCTGGAAGCGACATCGCCTTCCTCGGCGGACTCATAAACTACGCGATCAACAACAACCGGCTGGCGAGGGACTACCTCGCTCATTACACGAACGCCGCGTTCGTCATTAAAGAAGGATTCAAGCTGCCGGAAGACGGTCTCTATTCCGGATTCAACGAAGACACCCACATCTACGACAAGAGCACCTGGAATTACGAAGAGGGCGGGAATGTGACGCCGAAAGGCGCTCTGGTTGCCGCGGCATTGACTGGCGGAGCGCAAGGTATCGCCGGCAACATTCCTGGAGGAGCGCGCCCAGGCAGCGTCGGATCTGTATCTGCGAATGTCACTGGCAATCAGCATGCGAGTGGTGCAGCAGCCAACGCGTTCGAACAATCCGCTCCGAAGGCGCATGCTGCGCCAGCGGCAAGTCCCGGATCGGTACAGGCAACTCAAGGCGGACATGGCCCGCAAGGTGGCGGACATCAGGCTGGCGGTCCGGTGGGGGCGAAAGGCGCCGGCTCCGGTCCCGCGCCGGTTCCCATGCTGCCGGGCAACGTTGCTTACGACCTTTCACTGCAGCATCCGCGCTGCGTCTTTCAACTTCTGAAGCAGCAATATTCCCGCTACACGCCGGAGATGGTGGAGCGCATCACCGGAATTCCCCAGGACCAGTTCCTCAAGGCCGCCGACCTGTTCACGTCGGTCCGCAAAGATGGCGACATGAAGAAGGCGGCTACGATCATTTACGCCGTCGGCTGGACGCAGCACACCTTCGGAACGCAGATCATCCGCACCGCCGCCATGCTGCAATTGCTTCTCGGGAACGTTGGCCGCGCCGGAGGAGGTGTGAATGCCCTGCGCGGTCATTCCAACATCCAAGGCGCCACCGATATGGGAGGCGTGTTCGATATCTTCCCCGGCTACCTGAAAGTCGGCAATCCCACCGACACCGATTTCGCAGCCTACATCAAGCGCTCCACCCCCACGCCTTCGAAGCCGAAAGAGTGGGACTCATTTAATTACTGGTCGAACACGCCGAAGTTCGCCGTGTCGCTGCTCAAGGCGTTCTATGGCGATAACGCGAAGAAAGAGAACGACTGGGCCTTCCACAACCTTCCCAAAATAGATCGGCGGTATTCATGGGTGGAGCTCTTCGATCGCATGTACAACGGCGAAGTCAAAGGTCTTTTCGCATTCGGCATGAACGCTGTAATGATCGGGCCCGACTCGAAGAAGAACGTCGATGCGCTCAAAAAGCTCGATTGGCTGGTGGTTTGCGAGATCTATGCCGACGAGACCAGCGAATTCTGGCGCTATCCAGGCACGACTGCCGATGAATTGAAGGGAATCAACACGACAGTTTACCGGCTGCCCGGCGCGGGCTTTGCGGAGAAAGACGGCAACATGGTCAACTCCGCGCGCTGGACGCAGTGGAAGAACATTGCACTGCCGCCGCCGGGCGATGCCAAAGTGGATCAGGAGATCCTGGCGCGTATCTTCCTGCGCATTCGCGACCTGTATAAGAGCGGCGGAACATTTCCCGATCCGGTACTCGCCGTTACATGGGCCTATTCGAATCCGCTGAATCCGCCACTGGCGGAAGTTGCCAAGGAAATCAACGGCCGCGCGCTGCAGGACGTCACCGACGAAAAGACAAACACGACGATTAAAGCCGGTCAGCAGCTGCCGGGATTCGCTTTCCTCCGCGACGACGGTTCCACGCTCTGCGGCAACTGGCTTTATTCCGGTTCGTGGACCGAGGCAGGATGCCAGTCTGCACGGCGCGATACCAGCGATCCTTCTGGATTGGGAATTTATCAAGGATGGTCGTGGTCGTGGCCGGCCAACCGGCGCGTGATGTATAACCGCGCCTCCTGCGACGTGAACGGACAGCCGTGGGACGCAAGCCGGAAGCAAGTGTGGTGGAGCGAAGCGTCGAAAAAGTGGGTCGGCAACGACGTTCCCGATTTCAAACCCGACTCGCCGCCTCAGGACCATATGGGGCCGTTCATCATGCTGCCCGAAGGCGTCGGCCGAATTTTTGCGCCGATCGGTAACTTCGCCGAAGGTCCATTCCCCGAGCACTACGAGCCTTACGAAAGCCCGATTCAGAATCCGCTGCATCCGAATCGCTCTACCAATCCCGTGCTCATCCAGTTCAAGACGGCGGACGACAAATACGGCAGTGTGAAGGAAGGCTTCAACATCATCTGCACGACCTATCGACTAACCGAGCATTATCACTACTGGACGAAAAACAATCCCATGAATGTTCAACTCGTGCCCGAGCCGTTTGTCGAAATACCGGTCGAGCTGGCGCACGAGATGGGCATCAGCGGCGGCGACAATGTTCGCGTTTCCAGCGCGCGCAACTACTACGTCGCCAAAGCGATGGTCACGAACCGCATTCGTCCGATGACCATCGATGGTAAGAAGACGTACCAAATTGGAATTCCCATTCACTGGGGCTATCGCGGCATTCAGGAAGACCGTGATAAGACTGCGCACACGCCTGCCAATAATCTGTCGCCCACGATCATGGATCCAAACGCGTACACGCCGGAGTTCAAGGGATTCATGGTGAAGCTGGAGAAGGCATAGGAGACCGCTATGTCGGAAGAGAAAACACTACAGACAAAAGCGATCTCGGCCCATCCGGGCTCCGTCCCCGGCCGGCACATGCAGCGGGAAGTTGAAGTCTGCAAGATGATCGACGCTACCACCTGCATCGGATGCAAAGCCTGCGAGGTAGCCTGCGTCGAGTGGAACGATTTGCCCTTTGGCGAGACCACCTTCGACAACACTTACCAGACGATGACGCAGACGCGCTGGAACTATTGGAACCTCATCAAGTTCAACGAGCACAAGCGCGCCGACGGCACTCTGATGTGGCTGATGAGGAAAGATCAGTGCATGCACTGCGCGGATCCGGGATGTCTGCGGGCGTGTCCGGCCGACGGCGCCATCGTGCAGTACGAAAATGGGATCGTCGATTTTCAGCAGGAGAATTGCATTGGCTGCCAGCTCTGTCTATCGGGCTGTCCCTTCGACATTCCACGGTTCAATCCCACGACGAAGAAAGTTTACAAGTGCTCGCTTTGCTCGGATCGAGTGGGGCAGGGACTTGAACCAGCCTGCATCAAGTCGTGCCCGACAGGCTGTTTGCATTTCGGAACAAAGGCCGAGATGAAGGACCTTGCCGAGGCACGCGCGAAGCAGCTTCGCGATGTTTCCGGATTTGAGAATGCCGGAGTTTACGATCCCGACAGCGTGAACGGCACTCACGTGATTTACGTTCTGCACGACGCCACTAATCCGGAAGCATACGGTGGATTGCCAAAGACCCCGCGAATCCCATTCGTGTACACATTGTGGAAGCCCATTTTGAAACCATTGAGTCTGTTCACAGTCTTCGCCGGCGTGCTGGGCATGTTCTTCCATTATGTTTCCTACGGACCAAGGCGCACGGTTCCACCTCCACGAAAGGACGAGCATGGCAACGACACACAACGTCCAGCGCGTTGAAGCGGAGCACACCAGCTTTGGTCGCACCACGGTGTACGAGGGTGAACTGCTGCGTCACTCCGCTTACACGCGTGTTGTGCACTGGCTCGTTGCGTTAACGTTCCTTCTCGCGTTGTTATCGGGGTTTGCGCTGTTCTCGCCCTGGCTGTACGCGTGGATCGCGCCCATCTTTGGAAGCGGCGCTCGCGCGCGTTTGCTGCATCCGTGGTTCGGAATTGCTTTCGCAATCGCTGTGCTCTTCCAGGTTCGCGGATGGGCCTACCAGATGCGCTGGCAGCCTAAAGACCGGGAATGGGTGAAGCACGCAAAAGACTACGCCACCAAAACTGATGAGCCCGAACCGGAGTATGTCGGCAAGTTCAACGGCGGACAAAAAATCTGGTTCTGGGTGATGGCATGGTCGGCTGTCATCTTTCTTGTGACCGGAGTGTTCCTCTGGTTCCCCGAAATCCTTAGCCGCACGGCGATGTGGATTTGCTACTTCTTCCACGACCTGATGGGCCTGATCATGCTCGGCGGCTTCTTTATTCACCTTTATGAGGGCACGTCGGGAATTCCGGGCACGCTGCGCGGCATGCTGCACGGAACAGTGACTCGCGCCTGGGCCTGGACCCACCATCCCGCGTGGTACCGCGAGGTCACTGGACGCGACCCGATTCGCGATCGCGAGCAGGACGGGGGGCAACTAAGTCGATGATGTTCTGTGGGTCGGAGATTTAGTGCCGCTCATTGCTGCTCGCATTTATTCGCCCGAAGAATGCGTCGAGCGCGCTCAGGCGCTGCTCACCGTGTGGCCTTCCGCCGCTGAGGTCATGAGAAGTTACACGCAATTAATCCAATATCAATGCGCGCTTCTCCATTCGCAGCTCCTCTCACTAAAAGGCGAGCCCGGCGAACTTCTCGAGAATACCGACTTCGCGTACTTTGTCGAGCAATTCCAGGAATTTCTAAAATCCTGCGAGCATTTTGAGCAGCAGAATCTTGCCCAAGCAGCGCGCGCCGTCAGCGCGAAAAGTCGAGACTACCTCGTCGATGTGCTTTTACAGTCCTGGACCGATTCGGATAGGGAAGAACAAAGCCTTGAGCTGTTCTTCGCGCGCGCATTCTGGCAGGCAGTCCTGCAAAGTTGGGCACGGGAATGCGATGCTCCTGCGTCAGCAGCTGCACCTTCGACATGCCCATACTGTGGACGACGCCCGGTCTGCGGAGTGCTGCGTCCGGAAGGGGATGGCGCGAAACGGTCCCTGGTTTGTTCCATGTGCAGCACCGAATGGCCTTACAGGCGGCTGATATGTCCCAATTGTGAACAGGAAAATGTCGAGCAGCTTCCGATATATTCCGCGGAACAATGCGCATACATTCGGATTGAGGCGTGCGACCGGTGCAGGACATTCATCAAGACGATTGACCTGACGAAAGATGGTCGAGCCATTCCTGTAGTGGACGAAATCGCCAGCCTGCCGCTCACGCTGTGGGCAGAGGAGAAGGGATACACAAAATTGCAGCGGAACGCTTTGCTGCTGTGACGCTGGGGCGGTTAGCAGGATGCCAAGAGAGGTCGCTGACGTAAGACCTCAATCGACGCAGACTACAACGACCGTAGCATCATCGTGGAAGTGCTCCTCGCAATGCTGCGTTACGGCGTGCATTACGGCTCGCTGGATTTGCTCCGCCGAGCTCTGGCAGTTGCGCAGCACGGTTTGTTTCACGCGCTCCATCCCGAATTCCTCGTTGTGCGGGCTCTCGACTTCGGTGATTCCATCGGTGTACAGCACCAGACGATCGCCGCTCTCGAGTTTCAGATGCGTCTGCTCGAACGTCCATTCCGTAAACAGGCCGAGCACGCCGCCGCCCACGCGCAGCTCGAGAACGCTCCCGTCCGCTCGTACCAAGATGGGAGGATTGTGGCCGGCGTTGCTGTAGAACAGCGTGCGCGATTCGGTATCCACCACGGCAAAGAAGAAGGAGACGAACTTGCCGATCGGCATGATCTCGCACAACGCTTCGTTCAGCGAGCTGCAAAGCTGCTGGGGATGAACGTCGTGCGTGACAATACTTTTTTCAAGCCCGCGCAGGCTGGCAGTCAGCAGCGCGCCGGGAACACCCTTCCCAGCGACGTCGGCAATGGAAACAGCAAATTTCGTGGGCGTAAGAGTAGTGAGATGGCAGTAATCGCCGCCGACATAGCGCATCGAACGTGAGTCGCCGCTCACGGTAATTCCGTGCTGTTGCGGCAGGTTCAAGGACAGCAGCTTGCGCTGAATTTCCACGGAAAGCTGCTGCTCTTCTTCAGCTTCGGCTTTCAATTTGCGAGCTTGCTCGGCGCGCGCCATCAGGTCGCGAGCTTTTTGCACGAGTTGCGAATTGGTCCACGGTTTCTGGATGAAATCCGACGCGCCTCGCTGCAACGCTTCCACTGCAAGCTCAATCGTTCCCCACGCGGTGATTACCAAAACGGGAACTGAAGGGTTGATCTTGCGAATACTGGAAATCAAATCCAGTCCTTCGGTTCCTGAGGTTGTATCCAGAGTGTAGTTAAGATCGGTGATCAGAAGGTCGAATTCGCTGCGGCTGAGCGCCTCCATCACGGCAGTGGGATGCATTACAGTTTGCGACTCAAATCCTTCCAGCTTCAGCAATAGCGCAATGGCATGGAGCACATCTGCCTGATCGTCGGCGACAAGCACGCGTCGGACGCGAGTCTCTTCGCCGGTTTCGGCGGCCATGGAAGTAGATTGAGAGCCGTTGGTCACTGAAATCTCCGCGTTGGTGAAAGCCGACACGCGTTTCGAAAATCCTATCGCGTTGGTCAGTGTCGTCCGCAGCAGCGGATGAGTCCTGCGACGTCGTCACCAATGCCCTGCGCGTTCGACACTGACCTCGCAGCAGTGAAAGAGCAATGGCGCTGCCATCCCAGTTTTCCGGCTCCGTCGTTAAATGGAAACCTAACTACTTGGAAGATAGCAACTTAGCGTCACTCCACGGGGCGGCGAAGGCTCCCCGCTGTCCGAATCTGAAAGCGCGGAGCCGAAACTGAACAGTCAGCCGCGTCCGTTGGACGAGACGTGGACAAGATCATCGAGAACGGAGCGAACCTTGCGCGCCAGCGCCTCAGTCGTAAAGGGCTTTTGCAGGAAGGCGGTGCCAGCCTTTAGCACGCCATGATTCACGATTGCATCGTCGGTATAGCCGGAGACGTACAAAACTTTCATCTGCGGACGGACTTTCAGCAGACGCTCTGCGAGCTCGCAGCCGCCCATTTGCTCAAGCACGACGTCGGTGAGCAGCATGTTGATGTCGCCCTGGTGGCGTTCACACATTAACAACGCTTCCCCGGCATTGCGCGCTTCGAGTACGTCGTATCCGTGTTTGTGGAGAACATGACGCACCAGGGCTCGTACGCCGTCTTCGTCTTCGACGAGCAACACGGTCTCGTTCCCGCGGCGGACAGGCAAGTTAATGTTCGATGATGTGGCTTCTGCCGGAGCGTCCACACGCGGAAGGTAAATCTTGAATGAGGAGCCCATACCTACCTCGCTATAAACCCACACAAATCCGCCACTCTGCTTGACGATCCCGTAAACGGTAGAGAGACCCAAACCTGTGCCCTTACCGACTTCCTTTGTCGTGAAGAACGGTTCGAAGATGCGTGCCTTGACCTTTGGAGTCATTCCCATTCCGGTATCGGTCACAGCAATCATGACGTAAGAACCCGGTTTTACCACGGCGTGCTCGCGCGTGTACTCGGCATCGAGATCTGCGTTCGATGTCTCGATCGTCAGCTTTCCACCTTTCGGCATGGCGTCGCGCGCGTTGACGGCCAAATTCATGATGACCTGCTCGATCTGTCCTGGATCTGCTTTCACCCGTCCCAGGCCTGGTTCCAGCATCGTGAACAGCGCGATGTCTTCGCCGAGGAGACGGTGAAGCAGCTTGTCCATGTTCCCGATCACGGAATTCAGATCCAGTACTTTTGGAGCTAGCACCTGCTGGCGGCTGAATGCCAGCAATTGCCGGGTGAGCGATGCGGCGCGGTCTGCTGCCTTGCGAATCTCATCAACCTCGCTCCGCAATGGATCTGCGGATCCCAGATCTTCGAGCATCAGCTCGCTGTAGCCCTTGATTACGGTGAGCAAGTTGTTGAAATCGTGCGCCACGCCGCCAGCCAGACGCCCGACGGCTTCCATCTTCTGCGACTGACGCAGCTGCTCTTCAAGGGCCCGCCGATCCGTGATGTCTTCGGCAATCATCTCGAAACCCAACATTTCGCCGCGGTCGTTGCGGAAAGCATTGCCGCTCAAGCGCACGGTGATATGGCGGCCGTCTTTGCGTTTCCACCGCAGTTCGCAACTTTCCAGGCACCCGGATTCTGTGTAGGCGTGGATCGCGGCGGCACGCTGGTCTGGCTCAGCGTAAACATCGCGTGCCATGTCCACCGCAAGAAGCTCTTCGGCCGACGAGTATCCAAGCATCTTTACCAATGCGGGATTTACGTCAAGGAAACGGCCGTCAAGAGAAGAACGATACATTCCATAGACGGCGCTTTCGACCAGCGAGCGATGGCGGGCTTCTGACGCTCGCAGCGCCTCTTCCTGCTTCTTGCGAGAGATCGCGACGGAGATGTGCTGCGAAACGTAGGTGAGAATTTCTTTATCAGAATCGGTGTATCGAACCACCGGATCGTAGCTTTGGACTGCTAACACTCCGAATACATTCTCTCCGCGTCGGAGCGGCACGCCCAACCAATCGATGCACTCCGATCCCGATGCTTCTGTTTCACCCTTGGCCTCAAGCTCGGCAACTATTCTCTGATTCGCAAGCAGCGCTCGGCCGGTGCGTAATACATATTCAGTCAGCCCGCGTCCGAGCTGGCGGTCACGACGTTGGTCTACTTCATCGGCGGAGTATGGGAAATGAAGGGTCTCGCCATCTTCTCCCCGCAGTGCGATGTACAAGTTGCGCGCGTACATCAGCTCACCGATGATCTGGTGAAGTCTCTTGTACAGCTCCGGCAATTCGTCCACCGACATGGCGCATTCGGTGATCCGATAGAGCGCAGCCTGCATCAGCTCAGAACGTTTGTGCTCGGTGATGTCTACCAGGGTTCCGAGAATGATCTCGAAGCCGTCCTGGTTAAGAAGCATCACATTTTCGAGCACCCAGACTTCGGACCCGTCGCGCCGCTTCAACTGAAACTCGAGATTGTTAAGCGTCCTCTCCGCTTGGAGACGTGCAATGTATTCGGCTCGCTGCTCAGCGCTGTAATAAGGGTTGAAATCGTGGCAGGCCAATATCTCGTCGCGCGACGCGAAACCGAACATGTGGGCGAACGAGTCGTTGCAGTCCAGCAGGCGTCCGTTCCAGGCCATGAAAACGCCGGCAAGATTCCGCTCAAATAGACTGCGGTACCGCTCCTCAGAGAATGAACGCTCGGCGGGCCGGTTGTGACCTGACCGCGGCGTTCGGTGAGAAGCAGTTGGACAAACTTCAGGCGCGTTACTGACACGCGCAGGCTTGGGCTTCACGCCCATCAGCTTAGGGGACTCCTGCGTGATCAAAATGGGACTGCTAGTTCGGGGGTGCGAAGAACAATGTACCGCAATTTGGGCAGTACTTAGAAGTAAATAGGCAGTTACTTTCGTTTGTTATTCCGTTAGGAGTCCTAAATTGGGCAAGTCGTCGAGGTCCGTAATAGGAAAACCTTAACTCGGAGCAACCAAGAAGGGCTCCAACGTCTTTTCTCTTGCCTCTCACGTATCCTTAACAGTGAATGCGTGTTCGCGTGCTGTTATTTGGCGTTCTTAAGGACATCTTCCAGCGCAGCGAAGAGGCTTTGGAGCTGTCGTCCGGCGCAACGACTTCCGACCTTGTGCAACATTATCGGTGCAATGTAGGGGCGCGCGCGCAGCTCTTCGACTCGATCGCGGTGGCCGTGAACCAGCAGTATGCGTCGGGAACTGAACTGCTTCACGAAGGAGACGAAGTTGCACTGCTTCCTCCCGTTAGCGGCGGAGCGGCTCCGGCTGTACCCGCGCAGAGCTATCACTGCGAGATAGTGCGCCAGAGGATTCCTACGGAGCAGATTCTGGAACGAATCAAGCAGGGGGAAGATGGTGCGGTGGTGATCTTCGAGGGCATCGTGCGCAATCACACGCGAAGTCGACAAACGCTCTTTTTGGAGTATGAAGCCTACGAGTCCATGGCACTCGCCGAGATGAACAGCCTGGCTGAGAAGGCGTTGAGCAGCTATGCCGTGCGGGAAATCGCGATGGTGCATCGCCTGGGCCGGCTGGAGATCGGAGAAACCAGCGTGTTGATTGTCGTCGCCTCGGCGCATCGTGCCGCGGCATTCGACGCTTGCCGGTTCCTCATTGACACTCTGAAACGCACCGTCCCGATTTGGAAAAAAGAACATTTCTCTGATGGCGCCGTGTGGTCCGATGGCGAACCATTTCCTGAAGAGCTGCAGGCGATCAAGGCGGAGGGACGCCAGCAATGAGGCTAGGGATATCCGTGACCACGGCCTTGTTGCTTTCCCTGTCGCTGGCTGCGCAGGACGTTCCTACATTCAAGGTCGACGTAAAGCTGGTCAATGTCTTCGCGTCTGTGACTGATGAGCAAGGCGCGCCAATTGGCAATCTGACAAAAGAGGACTTCTCGCTGGCTGAAGATGGTGTGCCGCAGAAAATTTCTGTATTCAGCAAAGAGTCGGCTCTTCCGCTCTCCATTGTGCTTGCCATCGATACCAGTTCCAGCACACGCAAGGACATTCGCCTCGAGCTCGAAGCCGCGCGCCGATTCATTCATTCCATCATCCGTCCGCAGGATTCCGTCGCGCTGTACACATTCGCCACCGACGTGAACGAGATGACTCCCTTCACCTCCAGGCTGAAGCAGGTCGATAGCGCGATCAACAACGTAATGGTCGGCGGAGCTACTTCGCTCTATGACGCGATCTATCTCGGAGCGAAGGCGCTCATTAATCGCGAAGGCAGAAAGGTGCTGGTGCTGATCACGGATGGAGGC
>JAFAUE010000417.1 GCA_019243475.1 Acidobacteriota bacterium
CGCTCGAGGTAATTTTTGGAGCAGTTGAGGGAAGCGGAAGGCAGAATCTCACCGCTCTCGAAGTCGACGGCAACGATGAACGTACGCTCGAATCCAAGAGCTACCAATTCCTCAAGGAGAATTGGATAAACCTCTTCCGAGCGTTCGGCCTGCAGCAGCCTGAGCGCTGCGGGAGCGCGACGTTGCGAGAGGCTCAAGCGGCGCTTGGCCGGCTCTGGCTTCTGCAGGCGGAGTTCAGGCGTTGCCATCATGGGCCCCAGGGAGGCGTTCGCTTACCGCCGTCCTCCACGAGCGCGCGGACGGCGCGGAATAGCCTCTGGCTCTTCTTCTTCGGCAAACTCAGGCGGCGCTGACGCTGCGGCTGCCCCGCCGGCAAGTTGCGGACGACTGACGATGCCGGTGAGTCCTACCGCGTCGGCGTACTTCAGATAGGTGTCAATGGAAGCCACCACCACGCGGGCTTCGACCGTGATCAGGTCGATTCCAACGAGCGAGATGCGCACCCATGCGTCAATGACGATGCCTTTGTCCAGTACGCGATCAAGTACATCAATAAGACTTGATCCGCCGGATACTCTCTCAACTGCCATCTGAGGGCCTCCTCAATTTCTCAGCGTTACTTTCTGCGCGTTCGGCGTTTTGGCCGCACTGCAGTTTCCCGCGTTTGCGCCGATGGTGGCGGCAGCGCCTGCGGGGCCTGTGCACGTGGCATTGCCTGTGTCAGGTTGGGATCGAACTTCCACCAATTCAGGCCAATCTGCTCCGCCTTGTCCACCGAGCACACGAGCAGGCGAATACGGACGGTCAATAACTCGACATTGGCCAGCGAGACGCGAATGTCTCCCGCAATCACCAGGCCCTTGTCGAGGATGCGATCCAGGATGTCAACCAGATTGGTGGTGCCGGAAACAGTCGGTATGCGTTCCATTCTGCCGGGACGTTGACCTTTCTTCTTCTACCGGTACGCTACTTATATTACGGATTACAAATAAGCTCGCGTCCAACTCGACGGAACGACAACTTGCGTCCAAGTCGCGCGCTGCAATCAACACAGCTGGATGCAGACGTGGACACAAACCGAATGAGTCCACTCTGAATTGCCAGCAGCACTGAAGGAAAGTCTAACGGAAAAATGGCCCCAACGGACGCCATGGGGGATGAGCATCCGCAACTGCTACCCGACAGTTTTGCACAAGTGCAAGACAAGAAGTTCGATGCAGACATTTTCAGCAGAGTTGCTCCGCGAAATTTCTTTTTTTGTACCTGGTCGCTCGCGCCTGAATGCGGAACAAGTTGTAAAAACTAACATAGATGTTTATGAGCGGGCAAACGTGAGTGTTCAGCGGTGGTAGCCGGCAACCGACCCTGTACCGCTCAATGGTCGCGATTCCTTCCAAGTGTCACGCGGAAGATCTGTGTCTGAGATTTAAAAACGTTAGGCCTACTGGGAAATTGGGAGCGGCCGTGCACGGGCCTGAAGGTAGAGCGGCTGCTATAATTTGACGCTAGCCTTCGATTGCGTGGCGCTATCGTCTAGGGGTTAGGACGGAAGATTCTCAATCTTCAAACCCGGGTTCGATTCCCGGTAGCGCTACCAACTCTTTATCAGAATTCCCTTTTCTTATCAGGCTTTTCCTGCCCTGCGATTGCAAATTCCGATTACACCATGACAAATTGCACTCGCTTAACCCATAAATATGGTAATATGGGAAGATGAAAACAACTTTAGAGATGCCGGATGCCCTTTTTCGTCGGGCTAAGGCGACGGCAGCTCACCTGGGAATTCCGTTGCGTCAACTCGTAACTGAAGCTGTCGAGGAGAAGCTGAGGATTTCGTCCATCGAGAGCCGGAAGCCATGGATGCGACACATCGGAAAGCTGAAACACTTGAGCAAGGAGACTCAGCGGATCGACAGAGTGATCGAAGACAGCTTCGAACAGATAGAACCAGAGACGTGGGAATGATCCTGGATACAAACGCGCTTTCGGCCGCGGCCGACGCACAAACAACCATTATCGACGCTTTGGCAAACGCGGATCAGATCGAACTTCCAGTCATTGTGTTGGGGGAATATCGCTATGGCATTGCGCAGTCGCGTTATCATGCGCGGTATACACGCTGGCTGGAGGGATTAATTGCGGATTGCAGCGTACTAGATGTAAACGAAAAAACTTCACATTACTACGCGGAAATCAATCTCGAACTTCGACAGGCAGGAAAACCCATTCCCACCAACGATCTCTGGATCGCGGCGCTGTGCCGGCAGCATTCCCTGGCTCTATTAAGCCGTGATCTCCACTTCGACCTGGTAAAGGGAATCCGGAGAATCGAGTGGTGAAGCCAATTGGCGGGAGTGGCGAGCCGAATGAGACTTCGACCCCAAAACCGACGATTAATGACTAAAACCAGGTAGTCGCCGGCTGCCGTGAGCCCGCGTGAGGCGGGATCAAGTGTCTGCGGCAAAGAACGGTTGAGTGGGTATTGAAGGGAGGATTGGCGAAGGAGGTGAAAATCGCTGCGCGTCTAATAGGGACGATAAACCGCAACGCCACTTGCAGTCTGCACAATGGCTTCGAGCCCGCGGTGAGTGATGACTTTCACTTTGCTTGAGGGAACGTACAGAATGTCGTCGGGCTGGAGCCTAACGTCTGGTGCCTTGGCTTCAAGGATCTTTTTGAGATTGATAGAGCTTTCCTGACGTCCATTCGCAGTCGTACGAACGAGTTTGAGGTCCTTGAGGGAGGCGGTGGGATTCGTGCCTTGGGCCAACGCGATCGCCTGGACGATCGTAAGGTCGGACTTGTCGATGACTATGCCCGAGGGCAGATGGACGTCACCCACGACATACACGATTCCCGCCTTTGAAACTAGAACGGTGTCACCGGGATAAACCACAACATTGTTCTTTACCGCGTCCTGGGAGGAGAAAGATAAATTCACTTGCTCAGGCTCGCGCGGGTGCGCGCGATGTGTGATGGTTATCAAGTTTCCGGCGCGCGGCGTGGTCCCGCCTGCGGCGGAGATTACGTCCAGCAGATTGCGCTCTCCCAATAAAGGATAAATTCCGGGCTTTTGGACCTCTCCCAGAACGGAAATTCCCTGGCTTGCATAGTCCTTGGTGAAGACCGATACCTTGGGCTCGAGGAAATACCCTCCGTCAGAAAGTTTCTTCGCGATCAGTTCCTCAGCTGCCGGCGTCGACAATCCTCCCACCTTCACTTTGTCGATCAGGGGCAACGTCACAGAACCGTCTGAGTCCACGCGGACTTCGCGTTTGTCAAAGTCAGGCGCACCATAGACGCTTACTTCGAGCAGATCCCCGGGCCCGATTAGAAGATCGCGGTTCGGTGCAGCAGCAGTTGGACGAGTCACAGCACTTGATGCCGGCGGAGCGCCCTCCAGCCTGGCTTGCTGTTGGGCGACGGCGAACGAAGCGCACAACAGTAGGACAGCGATGGCCGAGTTTCGAGCAAGCGAGCTGAATTTTGAGTGCGACATATGAGTGAGCTCCATAGCGTCGACCGGCCAGAGTCGCGCCCTTGTGAGATGCTGATTCGAAGCAGCAGGTCGGCTAACGTCCTTTAGAATCGCTGGCGCCCTGCATTGGGCTCCAGCCGGCGCCGAGGGCGGCTGCCGGGCTGGTGGCGCGCAAGCGATAGTCTCCCGAACCATCTGGCTGGTAATTCACAAATTGCGGATCGTTGGCGAGACTGCCGACGGGAGCGAGATGATTCTGCAGCTTCCAGTCTGCAGGACCATTCTGGAACACGACATCGTTTCTGTATTGATTGTGGATGCCCGTCCGGCCGTACTCCTCGATTCCATACCCTGAGGCAGCAGGGTTATTCCCGTTTCGATACACGATATT
>JAFAUE010000491.1 GCA_019243475.1 Acidobacteriota bacterium
TGTACGACTTCACCATTCCGGATCAAAGCACTTTCTCGTCATCCTGAGGACGGACGACCAACGGTAGCGCGGAAGTGAGGACGAAGGGTCTCTCAAAATCCTCTGGTGGCACGTACGCTTCTTGAATCTCACAATCAAAACCCAGCATGAGCGCGCAAACTCATTGGGCGTTCATGCTGGGCTATTACTTGCCGTGCCTCGAGCGCTAGCGCTATCCGTGCAACAGAAACCAGCGATCGAGTGTGCTAAGACCTGATCACCAGTTCATTGGTTCCAACGTGAGTGCTGCTGCTGATCGTAGGTCTGATCATTGGGAGTGCAGGCGTAGTCATGATCTTTGTCGCCGTCCACTTCCGAATCGTCATGGTCCGCCATGCCGCAGCCGCGAGCAAAGCCGCGTCCCACTGTGTCTTCGTGATCTTCCCATGTAGCGCGCCCCATCGAGATAATGTCGTAATAGGCCACTCCGGCCGCGGCGGGAAACCAGCCTGAGTCATCGACCAGGGCTCCGCTGCAGATCTTGTGATTGGGAAAGAGTGCCGTAAGCACGGCTTTCAAGACCGCAAAGGGAACATATCCGCTGTTCTGGAAGGTCGGCTGGCCGCCAACACAGAATGGAGCGACCACCGGATTTGTACAATCGGTGAGCGAGGGAAAGCCGAGTCCCGACGCCACCAGTTGCGAGGCGTCCCAGCGCGGCGCTTCATCGGTCATGTCGTTGTACTGCCAACGATTGGGCGGACAGCCGGCCGAGGGGAAGGTGTAGGCAAAAAGATTTCCGTCGGCTACTCCGTCGCCGTTCAGATCGACTGAGAGCTGCATGCGCGGTGAACCCCCTCCGCAGCTCCTGTTTAGGAAATAGGATTTGAACTCAAGCATGTTGTCCAGCGCTGCAATTTGTACGTTCAGTCTTCGCGAAACTGTACCGACTGGGCAGTTCAAGTAAGTAGGGGCCATACATTGGCCGAGTGCCGGAGTTGTATCGATTCGTATCACGTCATTGGCGGGGTTTTCGGGATCTTGAGAGTTTTGTGCAGTGCCGGAAAGCAGAAACCCGGTTTCTCCTGTTGGCACACCTGCTGTAGCAAATAGCGCAAACAGCATGAGGCACATGCAAAAGACGATAGCGCGCATGTTCATGTGTACTTCTCCACGTAGTTGTCGAGGGTGACTAGTTAATACAGAAACTCCGGAGGGAATTGCTGCGTGTACTGCGTTTGTTGGGAATTCACTTGACCTAGAACGTGACAAGGAAACCGCTGGTTGCCAGGACTCTGCAAAAAATCGAAAGCTTCTCGACAGCTGATTTGTTTTGCTTAAACGCGCTGCTTCGGCGAGCGGCTCACGTGGGAGGAGAGAAAGCTCTCAGGGAATTTCGTATGTATGAGTTCTGAATGGGGAAGTAAGCCAGATACGACTCTTCGGATGATCGGAGATATCAGCGAACAAATCAAAACCCAGCATGAGCGCCCAAACTCACAGTGCGCGAGTTCTTGAGAATTTTACGGGCATTCATGCTGGGCTATCACTTCCTCCATCACTTGAGGGTACCCGCGCCTAAAAGCCGGAGTATGGCTTGAAGTTTACATCGTTAGCACGACCCTGAACTGGGCTTTGCCGCTCATCATGCGTTCGTAGGCTTCGACTGCGCGCTCAAGAGGATAGGTCTCGATCATCGGACGCACGCCGCTTAGTTCTGCGAATCGCAGCGTGTCTTCCGAGTCGGCCGGAGTTCCTGAGGCCCAGCCTTGAATACTGCCAACGCGGCTGATGAGTTGTGCAGGAGTGACTTCTATCGGTTCCGGAGAAACTCCCACCACCATCAGCTTGCCGTTGGGCGCGAGACCGTCGATCAATTCCGACATCGCTTTCGAGCTGGGCGCGGTGCCGAGGATCACGCTGGCCCCGCCCAGTTTCTGGAGTTCCTGCGCGGCGTTGGTCGCCTGGCTGTCGATGTATAGGTTCGCTCCCAGCTTCTTCGCCAGGACGGCATTCTCCGGCCCACGACCGATTGCGGCGATCCGGTATCCGAACTTATTCCCAAATTGGATTCCGAGATGGCCGAGGCCTCCGACTCCCTGAACTGCGACCAGACTGCCGGCTAGCGCGCCGCTGTGACGCAGCGCGTTGAATGTAGTCACTCCGGCGCAGAGCAGCGGCGCGGCTTCCGTGTCGCTCAAGTTGTCCGGCATCGCAGCCAGCGCCTCCACCGGAGCGACCATGTATTCCTGATAGCCTCCGTCGTAGCTGATGCCGGCGATCTTGAGATTGCGGCAGTTTATGAAGTCGCCGCGACGACATTGCGTGCAGGTGTTGTCCTGCCCCCCGTGCCAGCCGACGCCGACGCGCTGTCCTTTCTTCCACTCGGTGACGCCTGCGCCGACCTCATCGATCACGCCTGCGACTTCGTGTCCGGGAACCCTGGGATACTCGATTCCCGGCCACCAGCCTTCTTTTACAAGCACGTCACTGTGGCAGACGCCGCAGGCATGCACCTTGATGCGCACCTGGCGCGCGCCTGGATTGGGCACTTCGCGCTCGACAATCTCAAAACTACCGCCGGGTTTGGAAATTTGCGCTACCTTCATCGGCGCCAGCTCTGGAACTGCCGCCACTCGCATCGTTGCCATAAGAACCTCCTGTGAATTTCTGGTGGAATAGTTTGGGAAGGGCACGGATTCATCCGTGGCGCGAGTCCTTCCCTTGTGATCCGGCTGCGAACAGCGTGGCGCGCTGAAGCGCTCCGAAATGGAGAAATAGAGGAGCTTTGAACGGCACGGTTAAAGTCGTGCCCTTCCCTCAAGCGCAAGCCTTCGATTTCTCTCAGGCGACCTGAATGTCAACTTCGATATTGCCGCGTGTCGCTCGGGAGTACGGGCACACTTCGTGTGCGGTGCTCACCAGCGCTTCGGCGAGGCTGCGCTCGATTCCGGGCAAGCTGACCTTAAGGCGGCCGGCAAGTCCGTAATTGCCGTGCGAAGTTCCAAGATCGACTTCTGCGTCGATGGCCACGCTCGACGGAAGTTCGACTTTGCGTTTTTGCGCGACGATCTTAAGCGCGCTCAGAAAGCATGCCGACCAGCCGACGGCGAACAATTGCTCGGGATTGGTTCCATTACCCGGTTGGCCAGGCACCGAGAGCTTTACATCAAGGCGGCCGTCATCGGTGTGTGAGGCGCCATTTTCCCGTCCGCCGGTGGTGTGGGCTTTGGCTGTGTAGAGCACTTTGTCAAGATGGGTTACCGCCGGAGTGGTTGCTGCCAGATGTGCCATGGGGGAGTTCCTTTCTGGGAAAATGCGGTTGTTCTCTGCGGCAGCAGGTGGCTGCCGATAAACAGGGACGAATCCTGGAACTTGGTTGCCGATTATTCTATTCTCCGCAAGAGCATGCGGCGCGGTAAACAAGATAGGAAAACCGCCTGGTCGTCTGTATCTGTTAGAAGTACAACGGGATTTGGTTAGGAAGTTTTTAACCGAATGTTAAAAACTAGTGCACAAGGAACCCAAAGATTTCCTTCGTGTTGCTCAGTTTAGGACCTTTGTGCTCTTCGTCTTCGTTCTTGCTTTTGGTGGGTTTTCCGGCGGCGGAGATGTTGTGTTCCCAAAATGGACGACGCCAAGGCTGATTGACCTTGGCGTCTTTGGTGTGTGGCCGTGTGTTCCCCGAGCCGATAATGCAAAAGAAACTCGCAACCGCCTTCCCCCAAGAACGACTGCGCTTTTCTTGTTATGGGAATATGCAATTGGCGGCCCAAAGCTTCGGTGTGCGTAAGTGGCTGATTTTTCGACCCGGGCTGCCGGTTGCGACAAATCGGCCGCGGGAGCAAAGTTGCAAGTCTCTGCACAGCCGCCGGAGAGGCGTGGTAATCGAATGTCACTGAAGCTAGTCGCTTTCGACGTCGGCCACACCCTCATCGACGAGCGCATCGACGCGGCCGACTTCGTCGAGCCGATTACGCTCATGCCGCACGTGCTGGAGGTGCTGCCCCAGATCAGATTGCCGATGGCCGCGTGGTCGAACACGAAATCCGCCCGCGAAACTGAGGTCCGCAATCTGCTGCGAGCAGCTGGAATCGAACGTTTCTTCAGTTGGGTCATTACCTCGATCGATGCCAATTGCCGGAAACCAAATCGGGAATTCTTCCGCTATGCCCTGGAAACCTGCGGAGTTCGCGCCGATGAAGTATTGTTCGTCGGCAATCAGCTCAATACCGACGTCTGCGGCGGAACTCAGTGCGGGATCAAGACGGTTTGGATCTCAGGCGAAGCGCACCGCAGTCCCGACGAAACGATGCTTGCGGGAGACGTAACTGCGGACTACGAGATCGAATCTCTGGCAGAATTGCCTGCGTTGCTAGGGAAAATCCAAAACAGATAAACCACGGAGGACACGGAGGTACACAGATGATTGTAAGCAGATACTCTGTGATTCTTCGTGCCCTTTGTGGTGCCG
>JAFAUE010000506.1 GCA_019243475.1 Acidobacteriota bacterium
GCTGCCTGCGCCAGCGTCTCGCCGATCATCGCCGGCGACTTCGCGACTTTGATTCCTGCAGCTTCGAGGGCACGGATCTTCTCCGATGCCGTGCCGTGCCCGCCGGAGATAATCGCGCCGGCGTGGCCCATGCGGCGGCCGGGGGGCGCAGTCTGGCCGGCGATGAACGAGACCACCGGCTTACGCACATTCTTTTTCACGAACTCCGCCGCGGTCTCTTCGGCGTTGCCGCCGATTTCGCCGATCATGATGATGGCCTCGGTCTCGGGGTCTTCATTGAAGAGCCGCAGAGCGTCGACGAACGTGGTTCCGATAATGGGATCGCCGCCGATGCCGATGGCGGTGGATTGTCCGATGCCGCGCTGCGAAAGCTGATAAACAGCCTCATACGTCAGAGTCCCGGAACGGGAAACGATGCCGATATTGCCCTGCTTGTGAATGCGTCCGGGCATGATACCGACCTTGCACTTGCCGGGCGAGATGATGCCGGGGCAATTCGGACCGATCAGGCGCGAGCGCTTGCTCTGTAGAAATTCCCAGGCGCGCACCATGTCCATGGCGGGAATGCCTTCGGTGATGCAGACGATCAGCGGCATGCCGGCGTCGGCGGCTTCCATAATGGCGTCGGCGGCGAACGGCGGCGGAACAAAGATCACGGTGACGTTAGCGCCGGTCTCGCGCACCGCCTGTTCTACGGAATTAAACACCGGCCAGCCTTCGTGAGTGCTGCCGCCTTTACCGGGCGTCACACCGCCAACAACTTTAGTGCCGTATTCAGCACAACCCTTGGCATGGAACGTACCCTCGCGTCCGGTAATTCCCTGGACGATGAGGCGAGTATTTTGATCGACGAGGATTGACATAAGCTGGCTGCTGGCTACTGGCTGCTCGCTGCTGGCTTAGGCACTTGCGGCCCTTACCTTATTGGCAAGCGAACCTAACATTCGCCCAATCTCCGAGATTCGCTCATTTAGTTCGTCGGCAACTGCCCCCGCGAGATAACCAAGATCCCGAGCCACAAGAATTTGATATTCGAGCTCGCTCAACGACCCAAGAGCTATTTGTAAGAATCGAGCTTTCTCGGCTTCGCCGGCGCGGCCGCATCCTTCAGCGATGTTCGAACCGATAGAGACGCAGCAGCGTCTCATTTGGCTGGTGAGGCCGTATATCTCACTCTGAGGAAAGGATGCTGTCGCCGGATAGACCCGCAACGTCAATTCGTGGGCCTTTTGCCAGACATTCAATTTTTTGAAGTCACTCATGACTTTGACTTTGCCAGCAGCCAGCAGCGAGCAGCCAGCAGCTATTTCGCTGCCGCAACCACCTTCTCGGCCGCGTCCTTCATGGTTTCGGCAACGATGAAGTTGAGACCAGACTCTTTCAGAATCGCGCGACCTTGCTCCACATTCGTTCCTTCCAGGCGCAGGACGACGGGAATCGAAATTTTGGTTTTTCTGGCTGCTTCCACCACACCCTTTGCCAGCGTATCCACGCGCAGGATTCCGCCGAAGATGTTGATGAGCACCGCTTTCACATTTTTGTCGGAAAGCAGGATTTGAAATGCGTGCTCCACCTGCTCCGCATTGGCGCCGCCGCCTACGTCGAGGAAGTTGGCGGGCATTCCGCCGGCGTACTGGATGATGTCCATGGTCGCCATCGCCAGCCCTGCGCCGTTCACCATGCAGGCGATGTTACCGTCGAGCCGGATGTAATTCAGGCTGTACTTCGAGGCTTCCACCTCCAGCGGATCTTCTTCCGCGATGTCGCGCAGTTCGCGAATGTCTTTGTGGCGGAAGAGTGCGTTGTCATCGAAGTTCATCTTGGCGTCGAGCGCAAACACTCGGCCGTCGGTAGTCGTGATGAACGGATTGATTTCACAGAGCGAAGCATCCGTCTCGGCCGTCGCGCGGTAGAGCGAGGTCATGAGTTGGACGGCTGGATTCAGTTGCTCCGGCTTGATTCCCAATCCGAAGGCAAGTTTGCGGGCCTGAAATGCCTGGAATCCCACAGCAGGGTCGATGGTTTCTTTCAGGATCGCTTTGGGATCGCGCGCGGCAACTTCCTCGATCTCCATGCCACCGGAAGCCGATGCCATGAAGACCAGCTTCGACTGCGCGCGGTCGAGAACGATGCCGAGATATAACTCGCGCTCGATCGGCAGTGTTTCTTCAATCAGGAGGCGTTGAACCTTCTGTCCTTGCGGTCCGGTCTGATGCGTGACCAGTTGCATGCCGAGTATCTTGCCGGCAAGCTGCTCGGCTTCCTCGGCGGTCTTGGCAAGCTTTACACCGCCACCTTTGCCGCGCCCTCCAGCGTGAATCTGCGCTTTGACGACGATGCCCTTCGCGCCCGACGCGAGCAGACGCTTGGCGATATCGAAAGCCTCTTCTCTAGTGTTGGCCATCTCGCCGCGGGGGACGGCGACACCGTATTTCGCGAGAATGCCCTTGGCCTGGTACTCGTGAATTTTCATGGAGAAAAAGGAGGAACCACTATGTGGTTCCGACAACACGGGGAAAACTCATGATTCTATAGGAGCGTTGAGCGAGGCGGCAAACGTGGAGCTACGCCACGGTTCTCTTCAGCTGTCCGCAGGCTGCGTAGATGTCGCGCCCGCGTGGACGGCGAATGAATGCCGGCACTCCGGCGGCTGTGAGGATCGATTGAAACTCGAGCACGCGAGAATGCGCCGGCATGGTGTACGACACGCCAGGTCCAGGATTAAATGCAATGAGGTTCACTTTGCAGCGGATGTCGCCAACGCGGGTGGCAAGCTCGCGCGCGTGCTCGGGCGCATCGTTCACGCCTTCGAGCAAAACATATTCGAATGTCAGCCGCTCGCGCGGCCGCAGGGCAAACTGCCTGGCTGCGTCGAGCAGCGATTCAATGTTCCACTTGCGCGTGATGGGCATAATGCGTTCGCGGATTTCGTCGTTGGGCGCGTTGAGCGAAATTGCCAGCTTCGGACGAATCGGCTCGCGGGAAAAATCGAGGATGCGAGGCACGAGGCCCGAGGTGGAGACCGTCATCCGCGACTCGGGAAATCGGACTTCCTCAACCAGCAGGCGAACGGCTTTCATGAAATTGTCATAGTTAAGAAACGGCTCGCCCATTCCCATGAAGACGATGTTCGTGCGCTCGCGCTCGAGATCGACGTCGTGGTCGCGCAGCACGGCGAGAACCTGTCCCACGATCTCGCCCGGCGTGAGATTTCGCTTCACTCCCAGCAGCGCAGTAAGACAGAACTGGCAGTTGACTGCACAGCCCACCTGGCTCGAGACGCAGATGGTCGCGCGAGAACGAACGCGAGCCGCGAAGCCTCGCAGCGGCGCAGCTGCGGAGTGCCTTGCACTGTCAGGAGCAGCGCTTCGTGGCTCCGAAGCTTCGTGGCTGGCTTCGGCCAACTCCTCAATGCCGGCCTCGCTGCCGTCTCCGGCTTCGCCCATATCCCCTTCGGGCATCCAAACGGTCTCTACCGATTGACCATCGGCGAATGCCATTAGGTAACGGACAGTCCCATCGACCGAAGTGAATTGCTGCTCGATTTTGGGGAATCCGACTTCGTATCCCTCAATCGCCAATCGCGATTTGAGCTTTGCCGGCAGGTTTGAGGCTTGCTCTAAAGATTGCCGGCGCTGGCGGAAGATGGCGTCCGCAATCTGCCGGGCCCGGAATGCAGGTTCGCCCCAGCCTTGGAGGAGGCTTGTAAGCTCTTGATTCGACAGGCTTAATAATTCATTCTGTGAGGGGACGACGGGCATCTATATATCCAGCGACTTTGATTCCGCGGGCCGCCATTTCTACTGCGCCCGACCCTGCTCGGCACACCCATCAGCGGCTTCGCAGTTAAAATAGAGTCTTCATACCTGAGGTTCATAAGATTTAGATGGTTCAAGAGCTTAGAAACGTACGACGCGAGGTGCTGCCCAACGGCCTCACTGTGCTCACGGAGGAGATGCAGCAGATTCGTTCCGCCTCGATCGGTATCTGGATCAAGACCGGCTCCCGCCACGAAGACCCGGAACGCAACGGCATCTCGCATTTTGTCGAGCACATGTTGTTTAAGGGCACGACCAGCCGCTCGGCTCAGGATATCGCCCGCCAGGTGGATTCCATCGGCGGCAACATGGACGCCTTTACCTCGAAAGAGTGTATCTGCTTCAACGTAAAGATTCTTGACGAGCACCTGCCAAACGCCATGGACATCCTCAGCGACCTGGTGCTCAACCCGGTTTTCGCCGCCAAGGACATCGTGCGCGAGCGCGGCGTGATCCTCGAAGAAATCAAGATGGATGAGGACAGTCCTGACTATCTGGTCCACGAGATCTTTACGCAGAATTTCTGGAAGGATCATCCGCTGGGCAAGCCGATCCTGGGCACGAAAGAGACGGTACGCAAATTTGAGCAGCAGGCCCTGATCGACTATTACGGCGGCTTCTTCTATCCGGGAAACATGATCATCTCGGCCGCAGGCAGCCTGCAGCATGAGCGCTTTGTTGACCTGGTGAAGCAGAAGTTCCAGCATCTCAAACCCAAGCAGAATGGCTTTAAACAAACGGCCCCGCAGACATTCGCGAAGATCGTGACGCGCAATAAGAAATCTCTCGAGCAGGTGCAAATCTGCATGGGAGTGCCGGCCGTCCATATCTCCGACGAGCGCCGCTATGCCGCTTATGTTCTGAACACATTGCTGGGCGGAGGGATGAGCTCTCGGCTCTTCCAGAATATCCGCGAGAACCAGGGACTTTGTTACGCCATCTATAGCGACCTGAATTCGTATCGCGATACTGGTTGCCTTTCGGTATGCGTCGGCACTTCGCAGGAATGGGCGCCCAAAGTGGTGGAGTCCGTCGTCGGCGAATTCCGCAATCTGAAGAACGAGCAAGTCTCTCCGGAGGAAGTCAGCCGGGCGAAAGCTCAATTGAAGGGCAGTCTGATGCTGAGCCTCGAATCCTCCACCGCGCGCATGTCTAACCTCGCTCGACAGGAGATGTACTTTGACCGCTTCTTCTCTCTCGACGAGATCATCGAGCGGATTGAGAGCGTGACTGCAGAGCAGCTTCAGGAGATGTCGCGGGATCTGTTCCAACAGGACAAAATCGCGGTCACCGTCCTCGGCAATCTCGACGGCTTAAAGATCACGCAAGAACAGCTTGCCTGCTGAGCTTTGTCGCAAGTCGTCGCCCTTCCCACGTTCTTACCCCATAAGCAGTTGGCCATAGGTGACTAATTGATCCAAAGCAAGCCCTTCACCTATGGCCTGGATTCCTTCAACCATAGGAAAGTGACACTTCCCGACCAAAAACACTGACATTTTTTGGCAGTTTGCCGGGTTTCAGTAACTCCGGGTAACTGACGGGGTGATTACCACGAACGTAGTACGTCGAATAAGGGTATTAACATCATATATTTACTAAGATTTCCACAGGGTAATTATGGATGTTGATACCCGGAGCGGCAATGGCAAGCAAGCTGCGAAAGATAACGGCGTCAGGCTGATCGAGGGGCCTTTGGAAGGGGCACAGGCAGCCACTTAAGGAGCACTATGAAAAAGCAAAAAGGTTTCTCTCTAATCGAACTTCTGATCGTGGTCGCGATCATCCTGATTATCGCGGCTATTGCCATTCCGAACCTGCTGCGCGCGAAGATTTCGGCTAACGAAGCTTCGGCCGTGGGCTCGATGCGCACAATCGTGACTGGCGAAATCAGCTATCAGGCTGCAGACTGGACGAACGGCGGACAGCCGATCGGCTTCTCAGTTGCCCTGAAGGACCTGGGCGGAGCGAACTGCAATCCTCCGACTTCGACGTCCACCTGCTTGATCGATCCAATTTTGGCTAACGCCGGCGCAGTTGCAACCGCGAAGAGCGGCTACTACTTCGGCTACGCGCAGCAGAACAACGGTACTGGGTTTGCTCTGAACGGCAACCCGGCAGCTCCCGGACAGACCGGCAGCCGTTACTTCTACGCGGACCAGAGCGGCGTGATTCGCTTCAACCCCAGCGCGGCCGCTGGCGCTGCTGACAACCCGTTGCAGTAGTCAGAAGCAAGTTTGGCGAAGTACCTGGGGGAGGGTACCAGCCACATGGAGACCGGGCGAAAGCCCGGTCTCTGTCGTTTTGGGTCCGGAATGTTGCAGCTCGAAAATCCTTTGAACGGTACTATTCCCTCAGCCATGCCGGACATCGAGAGCATCCTCTCCAATCGAGCGGTCTCTTTGCGCTGGTGTGCGATCGTTCTCGCTGCGGCTGGCGCGATCGCTGCCTTAGTAAACCTCATCGACATAACCCGGCTGGCGGCGTTGCCCTTCGAGATGAATTACGAGGAAGGCAACATTCTCAATGCGGGCGTTCGCATTCTGCATGGATTGTCACCCTATCCTGAT
>JAFAUE010000024.1 GCA_019243475.1 Acidobacteriota bacterium
CCCGGTGCAGTCGTCGGTTATGGTGAGTTCCTGAATCTTCTCCACCGCGCGCGCGTTGTCGATGGCAATAGCGGCGTAATCGCACAGCGCATGCAGGAAGAACATCTCGTTGTCGGAAAAGCTCTCCATGGCGCAGTTGATCAGCTGGATCACGCCGAGCACCCTGTGCTTGGATTTGAGCGGAACGCAGATGATCGAGCGCGTCTGCCACTTCGTCATCTCGTCGATGCGTTTGGCAAACCTGGGATCGTTGTAAACATCGGGAACCAGCAACGACTCGCCGTGTTTTGCCACCCATCCGGCGATGCCTTCTCCCACTCTGAGGCGGATACTCTTTAAGGCATCAGCAGCATCACCCACTGCGATCGCGAAGTAGAGCTCATCCTTTTGCTCGTCAACCATCAGCAACGACCATGTGTCGGGGCGGAAGAAGACGGCCATCTTCTCCATGATGGTTTGCAGGATAGAATCGAGGTTCAGCGAAGACGTGAGGGCCTTGGCGACATCATGGAAGATGCTGACCTCCTCCAATTGCCGTTTTCTCTCGGTTGCTGGCGCCTCACTCATGGGGCTCATAAAGACTCAAACGGGATGGCCTTCGGATCTGAGGTTTCCGCCAGAGCGGATCGTGCTTTCCTCAGATAATCACGATTATCCTATAGAGTCAAAAAGAGATATACCGCGCATTACATGAAAAGTAAACATTACTTTCAGGGTTTGCAATTGACACATTCCACGTGCATTCCTATTATCAGCGGGCTCGGAACGAGACTCTCATCTCCCCTGCAAACGCTAGCAAATACGCCCATTTAGAGTGAGAATTGCATTGTGAGTGGCTTTGGCGACAACCTTCGCCGGGAGCGCGAGATGAGAGGCGTCTCGCTCGACGAGATTTCTCAGTCAACGAAGATCGGCACCCGCTCACTTCAAGCACTTGAAGAAAACGACTTCGAAAAACTTCCCGGTGGCATTTTCAACAAAGGCTTCGTTCGTGCCTATTCCCGCTTTCTTGGATTGGACGAGGAACGGATGATTGCCGACTTCGATTCGGCCTTCAAAGAATACAAACTAGCCAGGGGCCTTCCTGCGGAGCCGCCCGTCTTTGTCGAACAAGAGCCGGAAGATTCCACGGCAAAAGTTTCATCGGGTTTTTTAGTGACCCTGGTTCTGATCGCTGCGGCCGCGGCTGGTGGCTATCTTTTTATGCGAAGTCGCTGGTCAGACCGCAATGTGTTTGTTAACCCGCCTGCGACGCAGACCCACGCTGCGCCACGGGAAGAGCCCAAGCCGGCGAATAATCAAACTAGTTCAGCGGCTGCAATTACCGAACCGCCGTCTTCGACGCAGATTCCCGAACCGACCTCATCGATGCAGAAACAGAATGCCGCGCCGGTATCATCGATCGCTCCCACCAAAGCGCCGACAGAATCGCAGCTCCCGACTTCCGCAAAGCTCGAAGCTCCAATTGACTCGACTACCGCTGCGGCGGTTTCGCAGTCGGCCATTCGCTTAAAAGTATTTGCTCGCGAAGAATCCTGGCTCTCGATTTCCGCAGACGGACAAAACCTCGGCCAGCAGCTCCTTGCTCCTCAGCACAGCCGCACGATTCACGCGCAAAAAGAAGTTCGACTCAAATTGGGAAACGTGGGCGGCGTGGAGGTCTCATTTAACGGCAAGCCCGTGAACATCGACGGAGAGCCGAAACAGGTCAAAGAGCTCACGTTTACGCCCGACGGCTTGCATCAGTAGACTGCCGCTCAGCCGCGATTTCCCACCTTTCAGACGCTAATTTACGCCTCACGTTTGATGATGCGCTTCGACCTAAGTAGAAGTTCCTATAATGACTTAGCGGCAGAGACATGGCTTGCTGCCAGGGTGAGTGTCTGCTAATGTACTTAGCAACAGCAAGAGAAGTGACCCCCTGCTTGTTTCTTCCCGGGCCTTGTTCTTCGGGCGCTGTTGTTTCCTAAATTATCTGATCGTGGAGGAATAGCTTGTCGCGTAATCGTTTTCTTTTTACGTCGGAATCCGTAACTGAAGGTCATCCTGACAAAATCGCCGACCAGATTTTCGATGCCATTCTCGATGCATGTCTCGCAGAGGACCCGTACAGTCGTGTGGCCTGCGAAACGCTTACCTGTACCGGACTAGTCGTCATTGCCGGCGAGATCACGACCAAA
>JAFAUE010000157.1 GCA_019243475.1 Acidobacteriota bacterium
GCTCACGGACATGGGGACCACGGTCATGGCGGACACGTGCATGAAAGTCCCTGGGTAATGCTTGGCCCGCTGGTCGTGCTCGCCATCGGCTCCGCCATTATGGGTTGGGTGGGCATTCCCGAAGCCCTTGGTGGACACAACCGATTCGATCAGTTCCTCACCTCTGTCTTCCACACTAGCTCTGAACCGATGCGCTCGGCAGAAAATTTCCCCAATGAACCGCAAAAGCCGGAGAATCCCGAAGAGAGTAAATCGCTCGAGCTCGGTCTCGCGGGAGCGTCGGTGGGAATTGCCATTTTGGGATTCGGGCTGGCCTACTTCTTCTACTTGCGGCGGCCCGAGCTGCCGGACCGGATCTCCTCACGGTTTCGAGGCGCGTATCGCACATTGCTGAATAAGTACTGGGTGGACGAAGCCTATTACGCGACGCTCGTCGATCCCATCGTCAACGGCTCGCGCACTGTCTTGTGGCGAGTTATCGATGCCGGCATTATCGACGGCCTGGTGAACGGGGCCGGTCACACTGCTAAAGGCTTCTCGTCTGTAACCCGCCGCATGCAGTCCGGCAGCATTCGCTCCTATGCCGGATGGGTCGCCGTCGGAGCCGCCTGCGTGCTCGCCTTCATGATCTACATGGAGCTTCATCCATGAGCGGCATGATTCTCACTCTCATCACGTTCGTGCCGCTGGCCGGCGCGGTGCTGCTCATGTTCATGCCGCGCAACGATCGCGCGCTTAAGTGGACGGCGCTGGTCATCTCGCTGCTCGCTTTCGTCCTGTCGCTGCACCTGCCGGCACACTGGTCGAGCGGCGCGCCGGGCTTTCAATTCGTTGTCGATGCGCAGTGGATATCCAGCCCGAACATTCATTACCACCTTGGTGTGGACGGAATCTCTGTCTGGCTCGTGCTCCTCACCACGTTCCTCACGCCGTTCTGCGTGCTGATTTCGTGGAACTCGGTGCATGGGCCGTTGAAGGAATTCTTCGTCCTGATGCTGATCCTCGAGACGGCGATGATCGGCGTCTTCGTCGCGCTCGACTTGTTCCTCTTTTACGTTTTCTGGGAAGCGACGCTCATTCCCATGGCGCTGATGATCGGCATGTACGGACACGAGCGCCGGGTCTATGCCGCCGTGAAGTTCTTCCTCTATACCATGCTCGCGTCGGTGTTCATGCTGGCGTCGATCATCTGGTTCTACGTACAGACGCAAAGCTTCGACTACATAACGATCCTCAACGCGATTCATAGCCACCAGATCGCCGGATTCGATCGCGCGGCCGAGCTTCTCTTCTTTGGCTTCTTTCTCGGATTCGCCGTGAAGGTGCCGCTCTTCCCGTTCCATACCTGGCTGCCCGACGCGCACGTCGAGGCCCCCACTGCAGGTTCCGTACTCCTCGCCGGCGTGCTGCTGAAAATGGGTGTGTACGGACTGTTGCGATTCAACGTCACGCTCTTCCCTGTGCAGGCGCATGAGCACGCGAAATGGATCAACGCGCTGGCGCTAATCGGAATTGTTTACGGCGCGCTGGTCGCGCTGGTGCAGCCCAACATGAAGAAGCTGGTGGCGTACTCGTCGGTCAGCCACCTCGGCTTCTGCGTGCTTGGCATCTTCACGTTTACCCAAATTGGAACTGACGGCGCTGTCTATCAGATGCTGAACCATGGCATCTCCACCGGAGCGCTGTTCATGCTGCTGGGCATGCTCTACGAGCGGCGGCACACCTATGAAATCAAGGAGTACGGCGGACTGGCAACGCCGATGCCCGTGTACTCCACGCTGTTTCTGATGATTCTCCTGTCGTCGGTGGGACTGCCGCTGCTCAACGGCTTCGTCGGCGAGTTTCTGATCTTGAGCGGCGCCTTCAGCGCGTGGAAGTGGTACGGAGTCATCGGCACCACGGGCGTGATCTGGAGCGCGGGATATCTGCTGTGGCTCTACCAGCGGACGTTTTACGGAGAGGTCCACAATTCCGTGAACGCGAGCCTGCCTGACGCCAATGGACGCGAGCGTCTCAGCCTGATCCCGATGGTTGCCATGGCGCTGATCATGGGGGTTGCGTCTCCTTTGTGGATTCGCATGATCGATCCGTCGGTCAACGACTCGCTGCGGCGCAGCGCGACCTATGCAGCCGCAGTTTCACACCCGGCAGTGACTACCATCGCAGCGAGTACTCGAGGGCAATGAATCCCGATCTCAGTTACGTCCGTATTCTTCCCGAATTGGTGCTCACGGTGTGGGGCATTATCGTCATGGTGGTCGATCCCCTCTTGCCGGAGACGAACACGCGCCGCTCGCTCGGGATCTTCTCGTTCGTCGGGACACTCGTCGCTCTCGGCGCCTCGATCTATCAGACCAACTACATGGGCTCCGGCTGGTTCGATTTTGTTCGCGTCGATGAGTTCAGCATCTTCTTCCACGTCTTGATCTGCGCCATTTCGGCCATCGTGATTCTGGCTTCCTTCGAGTACCTTGAGGCGCAGCAGATTCGCTCCGGTGAATACTACGGGCTGATCCTGTTTGGGACTGTCGGCATGGTCCTGATGTCGTCCGCGGTCGAGCTGGTGCTGATTTTTATCGCGCTCGAAATCTCATCGATCTCAACCTACATCCTGGCGGGCTTCCGGCGACGCGCCGCGGGAAGCGCCGAGTCCTCCATCAAGTATTTCCTCCTGGGATCGTTCGCGACCGCCTTCTTCCTCTACGGTGTTGCGCTCATGTTCGGCTCGACTGGCTCGACGAACATTTACCGCATCGCCGACGCCCTCCGGCTTGGCCAAAGCTTCATCGACGGCGCTCCCATCGTCGTCAATTTTGGGATGGCATACGTCGCTGTCGCCTTGATGTTCGTCGGCTTAGGATTCAAGGTGGCGTCTGCGCCGTTTCATGTCTGGACGCCTGACGTTTACGAAGGCGCGCCCTCTCCCGTTGTGGCGCTCATGTCCACTGGGCCGAAGGCCGCGGCATTCGCCGTGCTGCTGCGCGTTCTATTCGGCAGCGCGATCTCTACCGGCTCGGCCTGGTTCTGGCTTGTGTGGATCTCCGCCGCGCTCTCGATGACGCTCGGCAATCTCGGCGCACTGCTGCAGACCAACGTCAAGCGCATCCTGGCCTATTCCTCGATTGCGCACGCCGGATACCTGCTCGTTGCCTTCGCTGCGGTGATCGCTCCGGGCGCTCGCGAGACCGGCATCACGGCCGCCATCTTCTATGCGGCTTCGTACGCCGCGATGAATATCGGCGCGTTCGCCGTGGTTTCCCATTTCGGACGCAGCAGCGAACGCTATGTCGATCTGGCCGACTATGCCGGACTCGGCAAGCGCTCTCCCGTTTTGGCCATCACGCTCACGATCTTCCTGCTCTCGCTGCTCGGACTTCCCGCCACCGGCGGATTCTTCGCCAAGTTCTACGTCTTCAACGCGGCACTCAAGAGCAACCTCATCTGGCTGACGGTCATTGGACTCGTCAACAGTGCGATAGCTTCCTACTACTATTTGCGGCTGATCGTCGTCATGTACATGCAGGAACCCCAGGCAGGAGAAGAGCGCCTGCAGCTCAAGGCCGCTCCCGGATTGGTGACCGCGCTGGTGATCGCCGCCGTCGCAACCGTGTGGCTGGGCGTCACGCCCGGACAAGTCCTGCACTACGCTGGCCGAGGCGCGCGGCAGCTGCTTCCCAACGTGCAGCAAAGCTCGAACATTCATCGCTAAGCTGCAGATCCCAGGCTGCATGCGTTGGCGCACTTCAGTTGCCTGCTCCCACATCGAGTCGGGAACCGGCGTTAAACTCTTGCGGGAATCCAACCCGCATGTTCAAGCCAACCTGGACTGTGATCAATCGGCTCTAACAGCTGAACAGCGGAGTTCCTGATATGCGACTTTGTGCCTTGGCGATCCTCACCTTTTGCTTCTCTTTGTGCGTGAATGCGCAGACGTCGCCCACGGACCCTAACGCTCCGCCCGCAGTTCCGAACGCATCGCAGGACACCGCGCGGCCGCAGACGCAAACGCCGCCAGACACCGCAGCGCCGGCTCCCACGCCGACCGCGACTCCAGCAGCAGACACCGCAGCGCCCGCTCCCACGCCGACCGCGACTCCGGCAGCAGACACCAATCGCCCCATTGCCAACGCGCAGCCGCGTTATCTGATTGCCGGAACTGACGTCCGCGCGTCGCTCGACACACCGCTTTCTACCAAAACGTCGAAGGTCGGCGATCGCTTTACCGCGACCATCAACTATCCAGTCCACGACTCGGCCGGCAATGTCGTAGTGCCGGTCGGCGCGAAGCTGAATGGACAGATCAGCGATCCTGACGACGACAAAGTCGCCGGCGCCATCAAGGACATGGGACACCTCAACCTGCGCTTCACCGATATCCAGCTGCCCGACGGCACGAGCGCCCCCGTGAACCTTACGCTCATCTCAGTGCACACCGGCAAACCCGGTCCCGTTTCCGCTTTGGGAAAGAACACCCAGCTAGGCAGCCAGGCGATTGCCGCACATGCCGGAGTCGCGGCCTTAGGACGTCCCATTAAGGGACTCGCGGTGGGCAATCTGGCCGGTGGCGGATATGTTCTCTCGACTACCAGCAAGCAGGTGGCGCTCCCGGCGGAGTGCATCCTGCGCCTGCGCGTAGAGCGCAATACCCCGCTGCCGTAATCCGCGGCGCGCGGGAAATTCATGCAGCCGACAGCTTTCCCGCTTTCAGCGTGTCCCAGCGCACGTAGATCATGTACAGCACCACCAGGATATTCACGCCCAGCACCGCCCAGCGCAGCGGATGGTGCGGGTGCTTGATCACCTCGAGGATCTCCCAGGGAAAGTACGCGGATCCGGATACGATCGCAAACCACTCCGCCCAGGCGCGGGCATTCCACAATCCATAAGCTTCAATCGAGCGGATGATCGCGTATCCAATGGCGACGAAAAATAACTCGACGATTCGCCGCTCGTCGATCCGTCCCGCAGCGTCAATCATGTGCTGAAAAATCCGGTGGTCGGGATTGAGGTGCAGAGCCTCGAGGATGTTCTCCACCACGTCGCCCAGGTCCTTGTGCAACTGCGTGAGCAGCGCAGCGCCTCCCGCGAGCGCCAGCGTGCCCTTCAGCAACTCGAGCAGAGCCACAGCTCTCAAGCCGGCAAGATGAGTGGCATGCGCGTGCTCAGCCGCAGCTCTGTCCTGGGCAAGTTCAGTTGACGGAGAACTCGTCATCTAGAGCAGTTTACTGAAAGGTCTGGGAATTGAGATGCGCGTACGCTGAGAACCGTGCGACACTGCCGCCGACAAAGCGCGCGCAGCTCGTCTGATACAATCAAGTTGAGTTGAAGCCGCCAGGCTTCGCAAGGTTCCGCTCACCTTCTGCGCGTCTCATCTGTAAGACGCTCAAGCAGCGGGGACGTAGTTCAGTTGGTTAGAACGCTGCCCTGTCACGGCAGAGGCCGCGGGTTCGAGTCCCGTCGTCCCCGCCATTCTTTTCAAGCAGTTGCAAATTGGCACTTTTGGAATCTGGGTGCAATTAGGGTGCATCCCCTTCGTGGGCTTTCCCTGCGGGCAGCAAATGCACCGGAAGAATGGCTGCAACCAGTCTCGCTTGGGCGTTTCTCTTCGTATTCGATGCCGCTTGTAAATACTTGTTGGTCACGCTGAGATTGCTGTGCCGCAAGTAATCGCGGATCGTCAACTGATGCTCGCCCAATTCGGCCAACACCGTTCCGACAGTATGCCGGAATGTGTGCCAGCCCACCCCGGTAATCCCCAGCTTATCGAATGTCGGTCGGATCTTTCTTTTCAAGACCGCCGCCAGGTCG
>JAFAUE010000160.1 GCA_019243475.1 Acidobacteriota bacterium
CACCGCTACCAGACGCTGGACTACGTGCTCGGCAAAGAGAAGCAGTACTTCGGCCTCACTCGCGGGAAGAAGAGCGTTTGGGAGGCCGCCGACTACCTCAATACCCTCGTTGACGACAGCGATCCCGACACCGATCTCACCCAGCTGGAACATCTGCTGCAGACCTCCGAGGCCATCCGCCGCGACGGCCATCCGCGCTGGATGGTGCTTGTCGGTTTTATCCACGACCTGGGCAAGTGCCTGTGCCTGTACGGCGAGCCGCAGTGGGGAGTGGTTGGCGATACCTTTCCCGTAGGCTGCGCCTGGTCCGAGCAGATCGTTTTCCCCGAATACTTCGCCGACAATCCAGACCGGAACGTTCCCCAGTACCAGACCGAATGCGGAATCTACGAACCCAATTGCGGTCTGGAGAATGTGCACATGTCCTTCGGACACGACGGATATATCGCCGAGGTCACGAAGCCATACCTGCCCGACGAAGCTCTCTACATGCTTCGCTTCCACTCCTTCTACGCGTGGCACCGTCAATGTGCCTACAAGCATCTCGAGAACGACAAGGATCGAGCCATGCTGGAGTGGGTGAAGAAGTTCAACCCGTATGACCTTTATTCCAAAGGCCACACGAAGCCTGACGTGAAGCAGCTCAAGCCCTACTACGACGAGCTGTTTGCCGAATTCTTGCCCGAGAAACTGGCGTGGTAATTCGGCTTCTATAGATACATGTCGGCCGGTTTCGTATCGCTCGCCGCAAGCGACGACGCATGACGGTCCCGAATCTATTGCTTAGCGTGAGGGTCACAAGATCGTTGTCAGCCTAATTAGGCTCAAAGTCCCTTGCGCTCGCCCCCGACCCACCCTAGCGCGGGCTTCTCTGCCCTTTGCTCTCCTGAACTAACGCCGGCAGCTGGTAGCCGGCAGCCGGCAGTTATTTCGTATATGCCTTGACATGTATATGCCATCTAACGTATATACAAGAATGTGGAATCAGTATTCGAGATCATTGCCGAACCGAATCGCCGGGCGATATTGAGCTTGCTGGTATCGCGCGAACACTCCGTGGGAGAGATCGAGCGTCAACTTCGTATGACGCAGCCGACAGCGTCAAAGCACCTGCGCGTGCTGCGTCAGGCGGGTTTCGTGGAATCTACCGTGGATGCGCAGCGCCGTCTCTACCGCCTGAAACCCGAACCGCTTCAGGAGCTCGACGCCTGGCTGGCTCAGTTCCGCAGGTTCTGGTCCGTTCACGTTGACGCGCTCGAGCGCCACCTCGACCGCATGGACATGAATACGGATAAAGATCAACCAAAGAAAAAACCGACAAGGAGAAAGAAATGATCGATCGCGAGCAGTACACGCCAGGTCCAGCCGGCCCAGCCGAGATTCGAAAAAACGGCGAGAAGTGGACGCTCATTCTCGTAAGAGAGCTGCGTCACTCGCCGGAGAAAGTTTGGAAGGCCCTTACCGAACCGGCGCATCTGCGCGAGTGGGCGCCATTCGACGTCGATGGAAGCCTGGGCAAGGTCGGAACCGTGAAGTTCACCTGGGTAGGCTCGCCGGTATCGCAGAATACAAAAGTAACTCGAGCCGACGCTCCGAACGTGCTCGAGTATGACGACACTCGATGGGAGCTCGAACCTCTCGAAGGCGGCACACGCCTGACGCTGTGGCACAACATCGATCGTCGCTTCATCTCCATGGGCGCTGCCGGATGGCACATTTCCTTCGACGTCCTGGAGCGGCATCTCAGCGGAGCGCCGCTCGGCCGGATCGTCGGCCCAGATGCCATGAAGTTCAGCGGCTGGCAGCGGCTGAACGCGGAGTACGCCAAGCAATTCGGCATCGAGAAACCAAACTGGCCCGGCGCAGAACGAAAGCCGTGAACTGGAGGAGATCATGAACCCACGCATCACACGTTCTATCGTTCGTTGGATTCACCTTGTGCTGGCGATTCCCATATTGGGCTATATCTATAGTCCATTTGACCTGATTCCAAACTACGCGCCGGCGACTCGTTTCGTTTTCGTTCCCATCATCGTTCTGTCGGGACTTTGGATGTGGAAAGGTTATCTCCTTCGAAGGCTTGTCTCGAGCAAGCCGGCCCAGGACTCGGCGTTGCGCGACAACTGATCGCACCGTTAGCAAACGCGGCCGGCGTGACATTCCTTCTTCTTTATCGGGAATCGGAAAGTCACGCTGGCCCCACCGACTTTCTCTGCTCGCATGCGGAATTCATGCCTGGAATGGTAAGCTCCACTGTCTTGCGTGAAGCCGTTCCCCATCGTTCCAGGAGACAGTCAATGAAGCTATTTGCTGCCGGTGCGCTCGTCATCTTCTCGACCTTTGCGTTTGCTCAGGCGTCGTCGCCGGCCGGAACTCCGGCCGCATCCGAGAGCGGAGGATTCACGCTCTCGAACCTCGATCGCGCGGCCGATCCGTGCGTCGATTTCTACCAATTCGCCTGCGGCGGCTGGAGAAAAAACAATCCCATCCCGGCCGATCAACCTTATTGGGCGAGCTTCCGTGAGGTGTATGTCCGCAACCAGAAGATCCTGCACGACACGCTGGAGAAGAACTCCGCCAACGATCCTAAGCGGAGCGCCGTCGAACGCGAGATCGGAGACTTCTACTACGCGTGCATGGACGAGAAGAGCATCAACCAGAAAGGCATTCAGGCACTGGCGGTAGAGCTGGATCGCATCAAGGCCATTCAAAACCGCGACCAGTTAATCGAACGGATGGCCTACATCCAGATGATGGTGGGACCAAGTCCCGTCGTGAACTTTGGCTCCGGCCCCGACCTGCACAACGCCTCAATGGTCATCGCCGACCTCGATCAGGGTGGCATCGTAATGCCGGACCGCGATTACTACCTCAAGGACGACGATAAGACAAAGTCCGTTCGCGATGCCTACGTGGGCTACATGAAGAAAGGCTTTACCCTGGCCGGCCAGAGTGATGCACAGGCGGGAGAGTCGGCGGCTACCGTCCTCAAGATCGAGACGGAACTGGCCAACGCTTCTCTCGACCGCACCACACGCCGCGATCCGGCAGTCAGCGACCATAAGATGAGCGTCGAAGACGCCGCCAAACTCGCTCCCAATCTGGAACTTACTACGTTCTTCAAAGACACAGGCGCGCCCTCGTTCGCTTCTTTGAACGTGGATAACCCTGAGTTCCTCAAGCAGGCGAATGTCATCTTCGAGAAGTATCCCATCGAAACCTGGAAGACATATCTCGAGTGGCAGATGATCAATTTTGCTGCTCCATGGCTGTCGGATCCGTTTGTTCAGGCTCGGTTCGCATTCGATCAGGCTTTAACCGGACAGAAAGAACTGCCGGTTCGCTGGAAGCGATGTGTCGATCAAACCGACGCGTCTCTCGGCGAAGTGCTCGGCCAGTCCTTCGTCGATGAAACTTTCGGCGTAGAAGGCAAGCAGCGGATGCTGAAGATGGTGGCGGCGCTCGAACAGTCGCTGCACCAGGACATCCAGAATCTGTCCTGGATGACCGACGAGACGAAGAAGCAGGCGGAGGTCAAGCTCACAGCCATCCGAAACAAGATCGGTTATCCCGACAAGTGGCGCGATTACAGCTCCATCAAGATCACGCGCGACGACTTCCTCGGCGATTACATCCGCGCCTCTCAGTTTGAAGCTCACCGCCAGGCCAACAAGATCGGCAAGCCTCTCGATCGTTCCGAATGGGGAATGACTCCGCCCACGGTGAATGCCTACTACAACGGACAATATAACGAGATCGTCTTCCCTGCCGGCATTCTGCAGCCTCCGTTCTTCGATCGCAATGCCGACGACGCCGTGAACTTTGGCGGCATTGGCGCGGTGATCGGACACGAACTCACGCACGGCTTTGACGACGAGGACAGCAAGTTCGATCCGCAGGGCAACCTGCGTGACTGGTGGACGCCGACCGACGCGCGTGAGTTCGCGCAGCGTGAAGGCTGCATCGAGAAGGAGTACAGCGGCTTCAACGCGGTTGACGACGTGAAGCTGAACGGCAAGCTAACGCTGGGAGAAAACACCGCCGACAACGGCGGCGCGCGGATTGCATTGATGGCGCTGCGCAGCTATCTGCAGAAACAGGCAAAATCCACTCAAGCGGGCGAGGACCCGCTCACTCGCAAAGTTGACGGATTCACTCCGGAGCAGCGTTTCTTTTTGGGCTTCGCCACCGTGTGGTGCGAAAACATCTCGGACCCGATGAGCCGGTTCCTGGTCACCGTCGATCCGCATTCTCCCGGCCACTGGCGCACCGACGGCGTGGTGCAAAATATGCCCGAATTCCAGCAGGCCTTCTCCTGCAAGAGCGGCCAACCGATGGTAAGCGCCAACGCCTGCCACGTTTGGTGAGAACGCTGTGCGTGGGAGCTGCTGAAGTCGGCGGCAGATCTCTGTTGTGAAAGTTCAGAACTTGCAGCGTTCCTGGGCGAGCCGATGAACCGTCTGTGAGAGGGTCTGGTTTCCGCGCTGCCTTTCCAGATCGTCAAGGAAAGGATAAGTCGCCGAGGACTTTTGCTTGAGAATCGCCGCGTACGCGTCGAGCGCTCCCTCTGTGCCGGCAAGAAACGCTGCGTCCCAGTCGGTGGGCTGAGATGGATGTTCCAGGATGTACTCGCCTTCAGAGTAAGTAACTTGCTTGTAGACCTCTGTGGAATACGCATATTTTTCATGGTCAGGCGCTTCCACCAAATTGCACGGACGAACGGTGTAGTCAGGAATGTCTTGCCACCATTTATCGAGCCAAGCGCGGGCAGCTGCAGCGTCAAGCGATAACGGGTCTTTCTTCAGGCGTTCGGTAAGGAAAATAGCGTAGTCACGTTCTTCTTTCGTTGATGCCGCACGCGAAGTCTTTGGCTCCTGGCTGACCGCAATCCAGCCCTGGTAGAAGTAGTGGCCGGGCTTCTGCTGCATCGCCTGCGGGTGCTCGACCATCCAGGTATTCGCTTTTGCCGCCGCCATTTGCGATTCTCCGGGCGTGAGCCTTGGCTGGAGTGCCTCAAGCGCGCGTTGCGATTCCTCCGCTCCCATTTTGGAACCGATGGTGAACCACATTGCCGCAGACACTCGATCGGCAGCTTTCCCAATGCCATCGCGGTTGATTTCGCCTATTCGCTGAATGGAGGAGGATACTCCCAGGTCCGCAGCTCGCTCGTAATTGCTTAAAGCCGTCGCAAAGTTCGCTGCGGTTCCTTGGCCGGATTCGTACATCTGCGCAATCTCGTGAAATGCAGGACCGTACTGCACAGCGGCAGCACGGCCGAACCACACTAATGCTTGCGTATAGTCAGGCGCCCCGAGGTAACCTTGAAGATAGATGCGTCCTAATTCAAACTCAGAGTAGTGATCGCCAAGCTGAGCCGCGGCCCGATGCAGGTCAAAAACCAATTGCGGCTGTTGCGGCACGTCATTAGGATCGGTAAACATCTCCGCCAAGGTCTCCATCGAAGGCGCATGCTCCTGTGCGATGGCCATGGTCAACCACTTCAACGCCTCGTCACGATTCGGAGGCATGCCTGCGCCTTTCAAATACATCCTGGCCAATAGCCACTGTGAATGAGCGAATCCTTGCCCAGCCGCCTTAGTAAGCCAGTAACGGGCCCGCTCAAGATTTACTTCAACTCCCGTCCCAGAAAGGTAGTCCGATCCCACATTATGCTGCGCTACTGGATGGCCTCGCTCCGCTGCTTTCAGCGCCCATTTAAAAGCCTCGTCGTAATCTTTCGGAATTCCGCCGCGCCCGAACTGATAAACATTGCTCAGCTCCCACTGACACTCGGTACAGCCGTGCTCCGCTGCCAGACGCAGGTATGGCACACCTTTCGGGATGTTCTTGGGAACAGCGTAACCGTGAGAGTAGGCCAGCCAAAGCAGCACTTGCGAAGGAAAATCGCCCGAGTCGGCTTTCTGGATCAATCCGGGAATTTCCTCCGGCTGAAGCCGAGCGGCGCGAGCTTCGTAGGGCTCCTGCGCATAAAGCCCTAGAGGGATACATGATAGGAAGACGACAACCGCACATCGGGGCAATCGAAAACGCACAGTTCCCTCAGCAGCAGAAGACACTAACACAAGCGCGCGAACTTTCGCGAAGTTCCTTTTTGGGCACACAGGGTTGTGGAAGTCACGGATTTCAGGTTCTAGCAGAACAAAAGCCTTTGGAAGCGGGATTCCTTTCAGCATTTTTGTCGAAGAGACGCATTGGGCGCAATTTTGCGGCGAAGACAACCTGGCGTGTTCTTGCGGGCGCGTCGATTCGAAAAGGCAGACAACCTAGAGCACGTAAGTACATGTCCTGCAGAAGCACTCTTTCACATGTTTCACCGATGTTGTCCCAATGTGGAATTCTAACTGCAAGGTTTGCCTTCTTTGGGTCGTAGACCTTCGTGCGCCGGTACCCCGTTCCTTTCGTGGTTCCGTGTGCCACAATTTTCTCGTGCTCGAAGGCTCCCCCTTGGCACGAGGAGGAACATGAGAAGCGCACTTCGTCTAATGCCCGTTTTGGCTCTGGGAGTTTTATTTTCCGCTTACGCTCTGGCGGAAGATGGAAAGAGCGGCAACAGCAGTTATCCCGGAGGCATCGGGATGGAGAATCCCTGCAACGGGCAGGTGGTGGTAGTGGACGGCACCAACGTTGCCCAGGTTCGCCAGCACGCCGCTAAGAACGACGGCGACCATGATCGCGACGACCGCGCGCGCGTGAGGGTGGAGCTGCGATTTGTCGGATCCACGACCGACCAGACCGACATGGGGTATCGCACCGTACTAAAAGCCGAGGGACGGTTCGAGAATGAAGCTCCCTTCTATGACTTGCCCTATCACTCCGAGTGGGTTAGCCGCGGCGCGCCGTCGTTCACTATGGACGGCACCATCCGCGTCTTTGTCGAGGCAGGCAAGGCGACCGGCAGCAGCATCACCAGCTTCCGCACCAGCTGCGGCGTCGACCACGACGACCATGACGGCGATCACGACCGGCACTGAAGGAGCGGTCGGCGATCGGCTTTCGGCTTTCGGCCCGCGCCACAGCGTCTAATTGCTTTCGTGTGGTCGGTTTTGGAGGCGGCATCCTAGCATGGTTTTGGACACTGGCAGGCACAAATCGTGTCTGCCGGCGTCTTTTTTTGCGGATGTCACGAAAGCGCACAGGTAAGCGAAAAGCGCGTGGAGACGTCAGTACGTTCCCGGTAGGGAATGGGTGCGTTGAATTCGGCTGACCCGACCGCTACCGCAGTCGGTTCCGACATGCGCCTCAGCAGCTTAGTAGCTCACGGGCTGAGCAGCTTCAATTGTTCCACGTGGAACAATCCTGAAAGAGTCAGTACCGTTCCCCTAGGCAATGGGTGAGTTGAATTCGCCTGACCCGACCGCTACCGCAGTCGGTTCCGACATGCGGCTCAGCAGCTTAGTAGCTCAGAAGCTGAGCAGCTTCAATTGTTCCACGTGGAACAATTTTGGGTGTCAAAACCGTTTCGGTAGAAGAGTTAAAGAAACTGTTCCCTGTCCCCTGTTCCCTGTCTTACCCTGCTACGCGGCGCAGGGCGGCGATGAGTGCGGCTGGACCTTCGTCGGCGATCACGGTTTGGGTGGGCGAAATTCTCTTGTCGAAACGCTGCGAGTCGGCGATGACGATGAGCGGGCAGCTCGGGCAATGCTCGCGGACCTGCTCCGCCAGATGCTCCACGACCTCGTTCGATAAGGTATAGCTCAGGACAGCAATATCAAACTCGCTGCGCCGAATCTCCTCCACCGCCTCGGAAACAGTGCGGGGCGTGATCACGCGGAATCCATGACTACGTAAGACCTCGGCGCGGTACAGTGCGAGTTCCCAGAGCCGTCCAATCAGAAGGACGCGATTGGCCTTGACGATGCCTTCGTGAGGTTTGTCATCCTGGCGCCGCACACGGGTCCGGTTCCGCCGATCCCGATCTTCGAGGCAACGATAGAAAGCTGAATCCCAATTCGGGACTTGCTGTGCTGTGCCGGCACACAGGTGTGAGACAGTGAGTTCCATAGATGGGCCCTGAGCTTGTGGAGTTGAGCGCCACATGTTAACAGGTTCTGCGCTTTTTTCAGCAACAACGATCTAAAAAGCGGCAACAAACGATAGAGAAGCTACGCCGGCGAAGAGGCGGACTGGCGGTCCAGGATCGCAGCGACGGTTTCGATTAGACGCTTGGCATTGCCTTTATTGATGAACGCTATTGCATGCTGATTCATATCGTCAGGCATCCAAGGCATTTCGGATAGCACGACGATCGGCACGTCGGGGTAAGCTTCTTTCGCCCGCTGCGCAACCTCGGTAGCTCGCAAGCGGCTGCTCAGTCGATAGTCGAGCAGCACCAGTTGAATGCTTGCATCTTGCGGCAAGTCGACCGACGTTTCTCCTACCAGGGCAGTGCGGCAGTCATATCCCTCGCGCTCAAGAATCCACGTATAGATCTTCAGGTGAAGAGGATCGTCGTCGATGATCAGAACTGAGGGTTGCATCTCTGGCATGCCGGTTGTCATCGATACTTGGATGCGAGAGCCACCGCAGCATTTTCCAGCGCGAGCACTGCCACAACATTTAACCTCCGTCGCGCTGAGACAACCCAATCTGCATGGCGACGCATCGCCGAGAATCTTCCTAGGGAACCCACTCCGGCGATACACATGCATGGATGATTCAGTAAAATTCTTAGGTCGGGATACTTCTTATTCGAACGTTCATGCCTAAGAGCAGCATCGCTTCTCCTCATTTCGCGATCAATCCCCACCTCGAGTCGGAGCATATTTTTCGCCATATGGTGGAGAGTGTTCGTGACTATGCCATCTTCCTGCTCACCCCGGACGGCAATATCGCAAGCTGGAATTTCGGCGCGGAGCGCCTCAAGCAATACAAACCGAACGAAATCATCGGCAAGCACTTCAGCATCTTTTACCCCGATACCGACGTCGCGACCGGCAAACCCGAAATGGAACTGCGCGAAGCTTTGGCCAACGGCCGCTATGAAGATGAAGGCTGGCGTTTGCGCAAAGATGGTACCCGGTTCTGGGCTAACGTCGTGATCACGGCGGTGCGCAACGAGGAAGGCAAGCTCCTTGGATTCGGCAAGATCACGCGTGACGTCACCGAACGCCGGGAGGCCGACGTACGCTATCGGCTGCTGGTGGAGGGCGTCACCGACTATGCCATCTTCTCCCTCGATGCCAAAGGAAATGTCACCAGCTGGAATTCAGGCGCGCAGCGCATTAAGGGTTACAGCGCGGACGAAATTATCGGGAGGCACTTTTCCGCTTTCTATCAGCCGGAGGATGCTGCGGCCGGACTGCCGCAACGCGTGCTCGACACTGCCTCCACGACCGGACACTACGAAGGTGAAGGTTGGCGCGTGCGCAAAGATGGAACCCGGTTCTGGTCCAGCGTAGTTGTCACTCCTTTGCGCGCCGAGAATGGCGAACTGCTTGGTTTCTCGAAAATCACGCGCGACGTCACCGACCGCAAGAAGCTCCTCGAAAAGATCCAGCAGCACGCTGAAGAGCTGGAGCTTCGCATCGCCGAGCGGGAGCAGACCAACGCCGAACTCGAAGCCTTCAGCTACTCGGTCTCGCACGACTTGCGCGCTCCGCTGCGTGCAATCGAGGGATTCACCGATATCGTGCTGACCGATTTCGGTAGCCAGCTGCCGAAGCCGGCGATCGAATATCTGCAGCATGTGGTGCAAGCTACTGGACGCATGAATCGGTTGGTGCAGGATCTACTCAACTACAGCCGGCTTAGTCGAATGGATATGTTGCCGGAGCCGGTCAGCGTGCAGTCCACCATAAAGGAAGCATGCTCGCAA
>JAFAUE010000253.1 GCA_019243475.1 Acidobacteriota bacterium
CCAGCTACCGCCTCCCGGCACCACAAAACAAAAGAATCCTTCCACCACAGGCGGACTCAGGATGGTTTTAGCTACGAAGCTTCGTGGCTTCGAAGCTCCGAAGCTGCAGCTGCACGGGCAGCCAGCGTTGGATCGCTTTAGGGAAGGGCATCGACTTTAGTCGTGCCGAACTGAACGGCTTCTTCTGTGACTCCGCGCTGCCGCAGGCTCGAGCGCAGCGCAGCGGAGCGACAACAACAGAATTCTTTTCTAGCGCTTCGCTTCGCTGTGCGCAGGCCTTCGGCAGAGCGGGTTAAAAATCGTCGCGAACGGAAGCCGCAAGCAAGCAGCCGCTTCCCTGTCCCCTGTAACCTATCCCTCCCTCCGTGTCCTCCGTGTCTCCGTGGTGAAAAGATTTTGCTCGCTTTAAAATCTCCCTATGCGCCGTACGGCTTTGCTGCTGGTGGTCGTCCTGGGAGTTATGGGCTACGGAGCTGTCTTTGCGCAGCAGACTGGGCAGCAGCGTCCTAAACGTCCGGCGGCTTCGGATCCGGTGCCGCGCTCCGATTCGCCTGACAATGGTGAAGATCAGCAGGGCGCTCCGCCGCTCTCGCCTAACGAGAGCTCCAGCAAGCAGACGCAGATCGATATCTCGCCGCCCAAGGACGACGCCACCAAGCATCCGGAGAGCGAAGACGTGACCGAGATGCACGTGTGGAATCCGCATAAGGCGGAGAAGGACATCGAGGTCGGCGACTTCTATATGAAGCGGCAGAACTACCGCGCCGCCGAGGACCGCTATCGCGAGGCGCTGGAGTACAAGCCGGGAGACGCAGTCGCGACCTTCCGTCTGGCGGAGGTGCTCGACGCCCAGAAGAAAGACGCTGAGGCGGCGAAGGAGTACCAGGCGTATCTGAAGATTCCGTCCAACGGCAAGTTCAACGCCGAGGCCAAGAAGGCGCTGGCGCGGCTGGGGAAGTAGAAGCAGCTGCTGGCTGCTTGCTGCTAGCTGCTGGCTAACCGCCAAACCCCTTTTTCACCACGGAGGAGGGGATAGGGAACAGGTGACAGGTTACAGGGCACAGGGGAGGAAGCTGCCAGCCGCCTGCTTCGGTGCAGGGAACCGCGTATTAGGGAAGGGCACGACTTAAAGTCGTGCCGTCGAAGGGCCTTTTTAATTCTGAGTTTGCGCTTTAGCGCTGCGGAAATAGTCGTTGTCGAAACGACAGGACTTACCTCAGCGGCTAAAGCCTAGCGAAGTGGAATTCCCGTCACGGCACGGATGAATCCGTGCCCCTCCCTGAACCGATAACGAAGCTAGGAAGCAGGCCCGCTGGAAGCCGGTAGCTGGCAGCTAGTAGCTGCCAGGGGCGATGGGGACCGCGTACAAGGGAGGAGCAAGGGCATCTGCAGGAAGATTCTCGTGCAATGCCTGCCCTAGTAGTGCTGCCACGATGATGGGTTGAAGTCAAGTGCCGAATCTTTCGTGCTTCCGTCGCAAACTGTTTCCGATCTTGGCGGCTCCAGGGCACCGCTGACAAAATTCCCTGCTAATTCCCTGCGAATTCCCTGGTGGTCCTCGGAAACCCGCTGTTTATGCGGGTCCCAGCCAGGAATTTTTCTTTGCGGGAAAAAATTCCCTGCTGAATTCCCTGCGCAGGGAATTTTCAGCTGCCGGCCGCCGACAAACCCTTTTTCACCACGGAGGCACGGAGGACACGGAGGCAGGAATAGGGAACAGGTGACAGGTTACAGGGGACAGGGAAAGAAGCTTCCGGCTGCCAGCTGCCAGCAAGCTTCTGAGCTGCTTAGCTCCTAAGCTGCTTAGCTGGAAATCCAAAAAGACGAGATGGCTGCCAACTACCAGCTACCGGCTCCCAGCAAAAGAATCCTTTCCGCCGCAGGCGGACCAGGATGCTTTTAGCTACGAAGCTTCGTGGCCTCGAAGCTCCGAAGCCAGCAGCCAGCAGCCAGGAGCCAGCAGCTAGCAGCCAGAAGTGTTATTTTTCTGCGGTGACGAAAGACGCGGCTCGCAGACGGATTGCCGTGGTTCCCGGCGACGGCATCGGCAAGGAAGTGATCGCGCAGGCGCTGCATGTGATTCGCGCGACCGGCGCGCCGGTCGATTTCACCGAGTTTGACTGGTCGGCCGACCGCTATCTGCGCGACGGCACGACGATCCCGGCGGACGGCTTCGCCATGCTCACCCGCGACTACGACGCGGTGTTTGTCGGCGCGCTGGGAGATCCGCGGGTGCCGTCGAATGTCCACGCTAAAGACATCCTGCTCGGCATGCGTTTCAAGATGGACCTCTACGCCAATGTCCGGCCGGTGAAGTGTCTGGACGATTCGCTTTGTCCGCTGAAGAACCGGAAGGCGTCGGAGATTGATTTTGTTGTGATTCGCGAGAACACCGAGGGGCCCTATGTGGATGTCGGCGGAGTTTTCAAGCAGGGGACGCCGGATGAGGTCGCGGTGCAGGAAGACGTAAATACGCGCAAGGGCGTGGAGCGGGTGATCCGGTATGCCTTCGAATATGCGCGGCGACATGGGCGCAAGAAAGTTCTGATGACCGACAAGGCCAACGTCATGACCTACGCGCATGGGTTGTGGCAGCGTGTCTTCAAGGAAGTTGCGGCGGAGTACGCCGATATCGGCGCGCAGCATATGTACGTGGACGCGCTGTGCATGCATATGGTCCGCGATCCTGCGCAGTTTGACGTGATTGTCACCAACAACATGTTCGGGGACATCATCACCGACCTCGCTGCGGCGTTGCAGGGCGGGCTGGGCATGGCGGCGAGTGGCAACATTCATCCGGGGCGGAGGTCGATGTTCGAGCCGGTACACGGCTCCGCGCCTCCGTTTGCGGGAAAGAACATCGCGAATCCTATGGGTGCGATTCTCACCGCGGCGATGATGCTCGATCACCTCGGCCGCGCGTCAGAAGCAAAGAAGATCAACGACGCGGTGCTCGAAGCGGTGCGTCAGAAAAAGACGACGCAGGATATCGGGGGGAGTCTGGGGACGCGCGAGTGCGGGGAATGGATTCAACAGCAGGTTACAGGGAACAGGTGACAGGGGGCAGGGAGAGGGCACAGGTTACAGGGAACAGGTGACAGGAAGAGGGAGAGGACGAGGATTCACACA
>JAFAUE010000277.1 GCA_019243475.1 Acidobacteriota bacterium
CCATACGTCCCCTTCAATGCCTGCTGAAAGACGAAGTTCACGTTGGCGCTTGCCTGCGCCAGCGAGACTCCAGACTTGAGGCGGCCGATGAGCAACAGCCACGAGCTTCCCGGATCGTTGCGGTAGCTGCTTTCGTGCATGACTTGCGGCTGCATGCTCAGGGGCACAAAGCCGGCGAGATCGTCGCCGACCACGTCGCCGCGGAAGTTTGCCTGGGCAACGCCCACCACGGTAAATGGCGAGCCGCTCAGGCGGATGGTTTTACCCAGCACAGCCGGTGACAAGGCAAACTCGCGTTGCCAGTAGCCGTAGCTCAGGACCAAAACGGGATTTGCGCCGTCTTCCCCGTCATCGCTCTCGGTCAGCACGCGTCCCGCCGCCGCACCCACCCCGAGCACGGGAAAATAGTTTCCCGAAACGAGACGCACGGTGATTCGCTGCTCCGAGCCTCCCATGGAGCTGACGTCGGCTGCGACATTGTCTTCACTCGATGCCGCGATCAATCCCTGGAAGACGGCGTTCCGGTCTCGCAATTCGCGGTATAGCGGATAGGAAAAGAAATCCGTAGCCGGGCTTCCGTGCCACCGACTGCCATAAGCTGCAGGATCGCCAACCGCAACCAGCTCCTGCGGAGCTCTGACGGGCAGCGACTTCAAGAGCAGCGCGTTGACAACGCTGAAGATGGCAGTGTTGGCGCCGATGCCAAGCGCCAAAGTTAGTACGGCGACGGCCGTGAATGCCGGGCTCTTGACCAGCATGCGAACTGCGTATCGAAGATCTTGAAGGAGGTTTTCCATTCAATCTCCTGAAGCGGGAGTGTCATTCCGAGCGGAGCGAGGAATCCCTATTTTCCGTCGGCGTGGGTGCTCATAGAGATTCCTCGCTGCGCTCGGAATGACAACCAAAAAAGACCTCATTCGTACCTCAAAGCCACAATGGGATCGACCTTCGTTGCCGCCCGCGCCGGAACATAGGTCGCCGCCAAAGCCACAGCGAACAGGAAAACTGCAGCGGCGATGAACGTCGCCGGATCCAGCGGCTTCACTCCAAACAGCAAGGACTTAATCACGGCTGCGGCAGCCAATGAACCCAACAGCCCAAGTCCCAAACCGATGCCGGTCAATCTCAGGGCCTGTTTCAGGACCAGTCCGAGCACTTCCTGACGATTGGCTCCCAAGGCGATGCGGATTCCAAACTCCTGCGTGCGCTCGCGCACTGAATACGAGATCACGCCGTACGCTCCGATCGCAGCCAGGCTTACCGCGAGAAAACCGAAGACGCTGAGCAGCACGCTGAAGAAGCGCGGTTGCGCGACGTTGTCGGAGAGCAATTGCTCCATGGTCGTAACGTCGGAGACGGCTTGGTTCTTGTCCACCGACCAGATCGCATCGCGGATTGCGGCGATGGAGAGAAGCGGATTGCCCTTAGTGCGCACAAAGAGGTTCAGACTGGAGCGCGCCGACAGCTTCTCCGGGATGTAAACGGTCTCGCGTGCTTCGTTGGCGAGACCCTCGGTGTGCACGTCGCCTACAACTCCAATGACCTCACACGCCATAGGTCCCACATAAAGCAGTTGCCCCACCGGACTCTTCGTTCCCCAAACTTTCTTTGCGAAGCTCTCGTTTACTACCAACAGCTTCGCCTTTCCGGCATTGTCCTGCTGCGTAAACGTACGACCTGCTTTGACAGGGATCTGCAGCGCTTCGAAGTATCCCGGCGTCACGATGTAGGCTCCAGCGCCGGGCCGTATCGAACCGCGTTGAGTAAATGGCGTCAGCCCAAATTCATAGGGCTCGCCGCCGCCATCGAGCGGCACAGTCTTGCTGCCCCCCACTGCGACTACTGCTGGAACTTGCGCCACTCGATCGAGGATGTCTGCGCGGTACTGTTCCTGTTTCTCGCTGGCGAGTCCGGACGGAACCGTCAAGTGCAGGCGCAACACGCGATCTGCGTTGAATCCCGGATCGACGTGCACCAGTCGCCACAAGCTGTTCAGTAGAAGTCCGGTGGCCACGAGCAGCATGGCCGCGATGGCGGTCTCGCCCACTACCAGCATCTCGCGCATTCCGGTGCGCTGTCTTCCTGCACTCGCGCGGGTTGCGCTCTTTTTCAGTGCGTCAACAATGTTGATCGCCGAAGACTTCCATGCCGGCATCAAGCCAAAGAGCGGCCACACTACGATCGCGGCCAGAGTGCAAAAACCCACCACAGCAAGGTTGACGTCGATGTGCTGCGCATCCGGAATGGTTCCCGCGCTTATCGTTACCAGAACGCGGACTAGTCCATAGGCGAGCAGGAGTCCCGCAGCGCTTCCGGCGAAGGCCATCAGCAGGCTCTCGGTCAGCAGTTGTCGCAGCAGGCGAGCGCGCTCCGCGCCCAGGGCGCTGCGGACGGCAATTTCGCGCGCACGCGAGGTCCCCCGCGCCAGCAGCAGATTAGAGATGTTTGCGCAGGCGATGAGCAGCACCAGCGCCACCGCGCCAAACAGCACCAGCAGCGCCGGCCGTACGTTGCCGACGATTGATTCCCGTAATGAAACCACGTTCGAGCTGCCCCATCCGGCATTGGTGTCGGAATAGGAGTTTTCCAGTTGGCGGAGCTTGAGTGTGGTCTCCACCTGCGCCTGTTGAACTGTCACTCCGGGCTTGAGCCTGCCGACGGCGCTGAGCCAGCGGATACCGCGGCGGTGGGGAACCATTTCGTCGGTGACCAGAGAAAGCGGCACCCAGGCTTCCACCTGCGGAGTCGGGTAATCGAACGATGCGGGTATGATTCCCACAATGGTCAAGGAGGCGCGACCGTTGGTGAGCGTGTCCACCGTGACGTTGCGGCCGACTACGTTCGGATCCCCGCCAAATTGGCGTTCCCAAATTCCATGCGAAAGCACTACGGAAAGGTTCTGTCCCTTTACGTCGTCATGAGGCAGCAGGACGCGGCCGCGTTCCGCCGCAACCTGCAGCGTGGAGAAAAAGTCTCCGGAGACGTAAGCCGAGGACAAATAGTGCGGTTCGCCCACTCCGATGAGTGTTCCCCCAGAGTTTCCCGGGAAAAAGGAAAATGCCGCGAGGCTGTCAAATGACCTTTGCGACGCTTTGAGGTCGTCAAAGTCTTGCGGTGAAAAGTAACCGTGAAAAGCTCCGCGCTCAGAGTTTGCGTCGTAGAGTCGAACCAGCTGGGCAGGATCGTGGTAGGAGAGCGGACGCAGCAGGACTCCGTAGATCACGCTGAACACGGCGGTGTTGGCGCCTACTCCAAGCGTTAAAGTGAGAATAGCGAGCAGGCTGAACGCAGGATTCTTAACGAACTGGCGCAGCCCATAGCGAACGTCCTGGAAGAAGGTTTGCATGAGAAGCACTCCATCGGGTCATCGGGTCATCGGGTCATCGGGTCATCGGGTCATCGGGTCATCGGGTCATGGGGTCATCGGGTCATGGGGTCATGGGGTCATCGGGAGCGGAAGCTTTTCGCTCTTCGTTGTCAATGATTACCAGCAAACGCCCGAGAGAAACCGCGTTCGGTTTTTAGATCGCCCGATCGCCCGATCACCCGATGACCCGATAACCCGATTCCTTCATTCGTACCTCAACGCCTCAATCGGACTAACCCTCGCCGCCCTGCGCGCCGGAACATAGCTTGCGACCGAAGCAACGACGATCAGCAGCGCTGAGATGCCTGCAAATGTAAGCGGATCGAGCGCGCGCACGCCGTACAGCAGCTCGACCAAAACGCGCGTACAGGCAAAGGCGCCAAGTATTCCAATCCCAACTCCAATCGCCGCCAGCTTCGCGCCTTGCCCAATCACCAGCTTCAGCACGTCTTGCTTCTGTGCTCCCAGAGCGGTACGCACACCAATCTCGCGCGTTCGGCGGGAGACCGAGTAAGCAACCACCGCATACAGGCCGAGGGTTGAGAGCAATAGAGCGACAAATCCGAATCCGCCGAGTAGCGCGCCTGCCGCCTGCGCCGGGAAAAGCGGAAGCTGCATGTGTTCTTTCAGGGTTTCAACATGCACGTTGAGATTGGGATTGAGCGCGGCAAATTCTTTCTGAATCGCATTTACCAATGTCTGCGGATCACCCGTGGTTCTCACCACCAGCGCAGACCACGGCTCATAATTCTGCGTGAGAGGAAGCCACACAAAGGGACGCGCCTCTTCGCCCAGAGAACGATATCTTCCAGTCTTGACCACACCGACCACTTCGCGCGGCGCGAGCGACGGATCCGGTCCCTTGGACTTCTCCGGGTTCATCGGCCCCGGTCCAACGGGAACAACCAACAGCTTCCCGATCGGGTCCTGATTTGGCCAAATCGCTTTCGCCAGCGCTTCATTGACAATCACCACCCGCGGCGCATTGGCCGAGTCGGTATTTAAGAAGTCGCGGCCGCGCAGCATGGAAATTCCCATGGTCTGGAAATAACCCGGCAGCGTGGAAGCAACATCGGTCTCAACTCCGTGCTGCTCCTGCGCATTCTGGCGAGTGAAGGTGACGATCGTGTGCTGCCCGAGCGGCAAATGATCGATGACGCTGGCGCGGTCCACTTCGGGAAGCCCCTGGATGCGATCGAGAACCTGCTGGCGAAAGAGTCTGCCTGATTCGTCGTCGAATCCGGCGGCACGCAGGTCAAATTCGGCGGAAACCGTGTGATGAAAAGCGAATCCCGGATCGATGGAGCGAGCGTTGAGCAGGCTGCGCAGGCACAATCCCGCACCGACCAGGAGGACCATGCAAACCGCTACTTGGCCTATGACCAGAACGCTGCGCAAGCGCGACTTGGAACCGTCTCCACCGTGAGCGCCGCGATTGATTGCTGAACTCACAGAAACGGCTGAACTGCGCAGAGCCGGCGCCATGCCAAAGACAAGTCCCGTCAACAGAGAAACCGCGAGCGTGTAAACCAGCACGCGCCAGTCTGGAGCTACGTTCAACGCTACGGGAAGATCGGCCGGCTTGAGGCGAAGGATGAGAGGCCCAGTCCAAATCGCGAGGAGAAATCCGATGCCGCCGCCAAGTCCGGCTAAGAGCACGCTCTCTGTAAGGACGAGACGTACAAGCCGGCTGCGCTTCGCTCCCATGGCAGTTCGCACAGCCATCTCGGCGGTTCGCGAGGCGGACTTTGAAAGCAGCAGGTTGGCCGCGTTTGCGCATGCGATCAGCAGGACCATGCCGACGATGGCCATAAGAACGAGCAGCAACTGGGTGGCAATGCCTCGAGCCGGAGCAGGAGTCAGCGTGAGCGGAGAGAGGAGCGCTGCCACGTCTTTGTTGCTATCGGGAAAAGCTGTCGCGAGTTGGCGGGCCGCCAGGTCGAGATTGGCCTTCGCCTGTTGTGGCGTGACTCCGGCTTTCAGCCGCCCAACCGCGATCAGCCAATGGCTGTGCCGCTCCGTCAGCATGTGCTGCTGTTCCGGCAACACCGCCGGCTGTCGGCCCATGGGGACCCACAAGTCGGATTCGAAGGCGAGCATGATCCCGGAGAACTCAGGCGGCGCAATTCCAATTACGGTGAACACATGTCCGTTTAGCGCCAGTATTTTTCCAACGACTGCCGGATCGGCTCCTA
>JAFAUE010000378.1 GCA_019243475.1 Acidobacteriota bacterium
TGCGGATTTCCCTGGTCTGCTCTTGGAGCAACGTGAGAAGAGCGAGTGGCAGCCTGCAAGACTCAGCAGCGACAAGGACTTAAATCGAAATTCCCTGCGAATTCCCTGCGCAGGGAATTTGGGCATACAGAATCTTGCCCGCAAATATGGTTCACGGGCTCGCGGGAGAACCATGCGGATGTGCGAAACCCTTGACGGGCGGCCAGAAATTTGGTGGCCGGCTACCGTCTACGCTACGTGCTTGCCCTTCTTCTTGGCTACACGCTTTGCCTGCGGCTCGTCGGTAATGTGAACCTGGTTTTCGCGTTGAGCTTCCACCGCGCGCTGCGGTCCCTTCTTCTTGCCCTCCATCTGCGCCAGGCTCTGCTTCAAGGCTTCCATCAGGTCCACCACCGGCGCGGCCTTCTTCGGCTTCTCGATGGCATTGACCTGCTTGCCTTCCAGGTGGGCTTTGATGAGCTCTTTAAGGTTGGCTTCGAAGGTGTCGTAGTACTTCTTCGGCTCCCAGTCGGCTTCGAGCGCTTTGACCAGCTGATGGGCGACTTTGAGTTCGTTTTCTTTGATATCGACGTCGGTCTTGCCGAAGTTCTCGATCTCGCGGATTTCGTCCTGATAATACATGGTGTGCAGCATCAGGCCGCCGTTGTACGGACGCAGGAATACCGTGTACTCGCGGTTGTGCATCGCCAGTTTGGCAATGGCAACGTGCTGGCCTTCTTCGAGAGCTTTGGAGAGGAGGGCGTACGGACGCCGTCCAGCTTCTTCGGGCACCATGTAGTAGGAAGATTCGAAGTAAATGGGATCGATCTCCTCGGATTTCACAAATTCGAGGATCTCCATCGCCTTCGCAGTCTTCGGCTCGATGCGTTTGATTTCATCGGGCTCGATGATTACGTACTCGTCTTTACGGTACTCGTAGCCTTTCACGATCTCGTCGCGACCGATGACCTTGTCTTCTTCCGAGCAGACGAGCTGCTGCTTTACGCGAGCATGATCGTCGCGGTGCAGCATGTGAAAAGAAACGTGACTGGAGCGCGCGCCGGAATGAAGGCGCACCGGCATGGAGATAAGTCCAAACGTCAAATAGCCCGACCAAACGGAGGCAGCCATAGATCAGTCCTTGGTTGTAATGTGGGGCCCAAACAGCGCAGGAGCGTAATTCTATCCTTGGGGCCTCTAAATACAAGATTACAAACGTCTCTGATTGTTACGATGCAGGTACCCCCGGACATGCCGTCCCCCTGCGGGACGCAAGCATGGCTACAGTGCCGGCTAAAGCTCAGGCGTAAGGGGTGAATGGCAATTTGGCATTAGGAATGGAGACGGGATGATATCAACGGCGCGTCGTCATCGACTATCATCAAGACAATGTCCAGCACTGCCGCCTCGTACACTCCTGCTCGTCACCCGTTTGAGACCGACGACCCGCGTCTGCGTCCAATCGCCGACAAAGTCCTGGGCCAGGAGCGGCTGAGTTTTGAAGATGGGCTTGCGCTCTATCGCTCGGCGGACATTCTCGCTGTCGGCTGGCTGGCAAATCATGTGCGCGAGCGCATGTGGGGCGACACTACATTCTTCAACGTCAACCGGCACATCAATCCCACCAATGTCTGCGTCGCCGCTTGCCGCCTCTGCGCGTTCGGGCGAAAGAAGGATACTCCCGGCGCTTACACCATGGCGCTGGATGAAGCTTGGGAAACCGCAGCCTCGGGATATTCGGAGGCGGTCACGGAGTTTCATATTGTCGGGGGGCTGCACCCCGATCTTCCATTCCAATACTTCCTCGACCTCATCTCGGGCTTGAAAGAGCGCTTTCCTCAGGTACACCTGAAAGCGTTCACCATGGTGGAAGTGGCGTTCCTGGCAAAGCGCGCAAAGCTCTCAATTCGCGAGACGCTGGAGCAGCTCAAAGCCGCCGGCGTTGACTCGCTGCCCGGAGGCGGCGCCGAGATCTTCAACGAGCGAGTGCGTCGAGTGATCTGCGACCACAAGATCGACGGCGAACAATGGCTTGATACGGCGCGCATCGCGCACCAGATAGGTCTCAAGTCAAACTGCACTATGCTCTACGGGCACGTAGAGAACGAAGAAGACCGCGTGGATCACCTGGTGCGCCTGCGCGCACTGCAGGACGAGACCGGGGGCCTGCAGACGTTTATTCCTCTGGCATTCCATCCCGACAATACGCCGTTGCAGCATCTTCCGAAGACGACGGGAATGTCAGACATCAAGCAGATTGCCGTCGGCCGGTTGATGTTGGACAACATTCCTCACATCAAGGCTTATTGGCAGATGCTCACTCCCAAGATCGCCCAGATCTCACTTCGCTTTGGCGCCGACGACCTGGACGGCACCGTGATCGAAGAAAAGATCTACCACGATGCGGGCGCTACCACACCGCAAGGAATGCGCCGGCAGGAACTCGAACGCCTGATACGTGAGGCGGGCCGTGTTCCCGTGGAACGCGACACCCTGTATCGTCCCGTTTTGAGAAACGAAGATTCGTTCACAGTCTGCGTGTAAACGCGTGGAGCGCGATCCCGCGCCGCATCAGCTTCTCCGTCGCTATCACGTTCCCCTTCGCGATAATTGCTCTCTTGATGTTGCTTTCGTAACGACAGCTCAGCCTTGTTCGGCGCGAGTGCAACGCGTCATTTTGCGCTTGCGTCTTATCCAGCAGGTGTAGAATCCCACGAAAGAAGGTTGGAGCCGGGCCGGCGGCAAGCTCGTTGGCACGAATCGAGGCCGTCTGGCTCTCGCGTGAGGCGCCGCATGAACGTCCATTTCAGCTACAAGGCCTCCAAAAACGCCGAAACCGAGCAGGAAATCGAACGTCAAACCGCAAAACTCAGCAAACGAGTGCAGGTGTTTCGGCCTGAGCTTGTCCACCTTCACGGCATCGTTGCGCCCAGTTCAAACAACGGCGGGGGAATTACAGTTTCACTGAACCTGCGCCTGCCTTCCGGCCAAATGGCGACGCAAAGCACCTCTCCGACGGCGGTTGGTGCTATTAAAGCGTGCTTCCACGACTTGATTACCCAGCTCGGTGCGCATAAGGACTTGCTGCGGAACCGGCATCGTCTGCGCCGCCAGGCAAAGCGCGTGCCCGGAGTTCCCTTCGAGCAAACTCTCGCCGCAGTGAATCCGAACGGCACGCAGGCAGCCGGCGGCACATTGGCGAACCGGGATATCGATCAGTACGTCAGCACCGAACTTCCGCGGTTAAACCGCTTTATCGATCGCGAGCTGCGATATCGCATTGCAACCGGCGCATTGCAGGATGGGCTGGCCTCGCGCGAAGAGGTTGTAGATGAAGCGATTGCAATGGCGCTTTCCGGCGATGAGAACCGTCCGGACCGCGTGCCGGTCGAGCGATGGCTGTACGGCCTGGCATTGAAGGCAATTTCAGCAGTGGCGTCCCGCAACAGCGACGAAGGCAACGTCGTGCATCTTGAAGTCTCGGCCGGCCAGCAGAACGTGACCGGCAGCGATGACGCTTATCTGCAATTCCATCAGCCGGACGACAAGCTGAGCCAGGAAGACATCCTGCCCGACCGGGGTAGCAGCACTCCGGAAGCCGTCGCATTGTCGGACGAATTTATCGATCAGGTGGAACGCGCCCTCACCGGCGCGCCTGCCGATCAGCGCGAGGCATTCACGCTTTTCGCGATCGAAGGCTTCACCATAGAGGAGATCGCGGAGGTCTCGCGTCGAGAACCGGGAGAAATCAAGAAATCGATTCGTGCGGCGCGCGAGCTGGTGGACCATAAGCTGCCCAACGGCAACGTCTTGAAGAAGCACCTTCTGAACAACTCGCAGGTAGCATAGTGTCTGCGAGACTGATTTCCTGAATCAAAACTCCAATCTGCCGCTCAAAAGCAAGTGCGCGCTTGTCACCGGCGGCGCCCGCCGCATTGGACGGGAGATCGGGCTTTCCCTGGCCCGCTCTGGCGCTGACGTCGCATTCACGTATTCCAAATCGCAAGAGGAAGCCGACCAGACTGTCGAAGAGATCGGCAAACTGGGCGTTCGTTCTTTTTCTGTACGCTGCGATATTCGCGAGCCGGCCGCGGTGCGTTCGCTCAGCCAAGAGGTAGTTTCCCATTTCGGGAGGCTCGACCTGCTGGTGAACAATGCCGGAGCTTACGTCACGCAGAGTTTCGAGGAGATCTCGCCCGGTGCCTGGGACGATATGTTCGCGGTGAACGTGCGCGGAGCCTTCCTGATGACCCAGGCCTGCGCGCCGGAGCTGCGCCGAAGGAAAGGTCGGGTGGTGAATATCGGATCGCTCGGAGGCATCCGGCCCTGGGCCACGCATATTCAGTATTGCGCGTCGAAAGCCGCTCTGCACATGCTCACCCAGGCCTGCGCCAAAGCCTTGGCGCCGGAGGTTACTGTGAACTGCGTTGCTCCGGGGATGATCGATCAGGGAGAGGGCGGGACAAACCCTGAATTCATGGAGCGCATGGCGCGCAATACGCCCATGCAGCGGAATGGTAGCGCGGCGGATGTGGCACAGGCCGTGCTTTTCTTCGCCACTTGCCCCGATTTCATAACTGGAGAAATTCTCACGGTGGATGGCGGTCTGTCGCTAGCCTGATTCGCCAACCTCGTTGCGTAAAGAAGTCGGGGCGGCGGCGATTTTCTCGAGCACGCTCTTCTTGAATTCCTCCGACCAAACGCCCTTTCTGCGCAAGTACCACTCCAGGTATTGAATACCGTCCGAGGACGACGACGAATTGGCATCGGTTCTTCGTGTTGGAGTGCGAAGGGTTTGGATGATCGTGGGTCCAACTCCGCGGCGAGCTTTGGCAATAGCCTCAGACGCAACACGGTAAACCGCTATTACGTCATTCTGGTCCACGGGAATGAGCGGCGGCATGGTGGATGTCGTTCTACGTGCAAGCGGCTTGCGCGCAGCCGAGCCGGCGTTGACGACGTAGATAATGGGAAGCCGGAGCGCGAATGCAAATTCGAAACTGCGATGGGCAGGTTTCGCAGCCTGCACGCCAGCAAACGCAATCACCACTCCGCCGGATCGCAGGTTTCTCATAGCAAATGCCGCCCCTGTAGCAAGCAACAACGATTCCGAGTGATTGCGGTGCTCAAGTACATCGAGCGCCGCGCTGCTTTCGCCTGCGAGATGCAGACGCGGCATCGACAAGCTTTGCAACCAGCCAGCCTGCGAAGAAACTGCGATTGTGTCTCCCTGCATGAGATCGACGATGCA
>JAFAUE010000396.1 GCA_019243475.1 Acidobacteriota bacterium
CTCGTTTCCGATTCGCGCTCCTTGAACTCCTTTTGCAGGAGCTCTCCGCCGAGACGCACAAACAACGTCCACCAGTGGTCGCCGGCTTCGCTGAGCCAAGTGCAATCGAACGGCTCGACCGACATGCCGTGCCCTTCGAGCGCTGACGCGGCTGCACGCATCGCGTCCCGCGTCTCCGCCGTGACCGGCGCGGTTGCGTGTTCTTCGAAATAACCGATTTTTAGATGCTTCAACGTCGAAGGGGCCATTTCCTCGAGAGGAATGCGAGATGACATCGCGTCCCCTGCATCGAAGCCGGCGATAGCACGGAATATCATTTCGACATCTTCCACAGTGCGCGCCATTGGACCCACTACTCCGAGGAGCGCAAACGGACCCAGGCTCTCCGGCCAATGTCCCGTTGCGGGAATTCTTCCGGGAGTAGGCTTTAATCCGCATATTCCGGAAAAGTGCGCGGGCACGCGGATCGACCCTCCGCCGTCACTTCCGATTCCTCCCGCGGACAGCCCCGCGACAATTGCCGCCGCCTCTCCTCCACTTGACCCTCCAGGTGTGCGCGTCAGGTCCCACGGATTGTTGCTGCGTCCGTACAGAGGATTGTCGGTCTCATACGCCATCAACATCTCAGGCACGTTCGTATTGCCGAGAATAATCGCGCCGGCTTGCTTCAAGCGACGTACCAGCGTCGCATCCTCCTCAGCAACGAAACCGACACGTGTACGACTGCCGCATTCGTATTTCAAACCCGCTACTGCAATCGAACTCTTAATGCTGAGAGGAACGCCATGGAGAGCTCCCAGACCTTCGCCGCTCGCAAGTGCGCGATCCGCCGCTTCCGCTTCTCTCATGGCCTCGTCAGCACGCATTTCAATGAAAGCGTTCAGTTTTGGGTTTAGCTGCTCGATGCGGCGGAGATACATTTGCACTACCTCGCGAGCCGAGAGGTCGCGGCCGCGAATAAGCTGCGCAATCTTTGATAAGGAAAGCTGATGGACCTGCATGGTGCGGAGTTATTGCAGGAAATTACGAATCAACTTGGCTCCCTCAGGTGTCAGCACGCTTTCCGGATGGAACTGCACGCCCTCCACGGGAAACCTGCGATGACGCATGCCCATAATGACTGTCCTGCCTTCTTCCTGGCTGCGCGCTGAAACCTCAAGTTCTTCCGGCAGGGTTTCGGGCTCGACGACCAGCGAGTGGTAGCGGTTGGCAACCATAGGAGACTCGAGGCCGCGAAAGATCGTCCGGCCGTCGTGTTCCACCATGCTGGTCTTGCCATGCATGATCCTGGCGGAGCGAACGACCTTTCCTCCAAACGCCGCGCCGATGGCCTGATGTCCAAGGCAAACGCCCAAAATGGGAATCTTGCCGGCAAAATGACGGATAAGTTCAATGCTGATTCCGGCTTGCTCCGGAGTGCAGGGACCAGGCGAGAGCACAATCTTACGAGGCGCCATGCGCTCCACTTCCTCGATCGTGACCTGATCGTTTCGTCGAACCTGGACTTCCTCCCCTGTTTCCCCAATGTACTGGACAAGGTTGAAGGTGAACGAATCGTAGTTGTCGAGGACGAAAATCATGGAAAACTGCCGAACGATCCAGCTTCGAAAGCCTGAGCAATTCTGAAGGCGGCGATGTCTCTTTTTTTCAAGCTTAGCAGCTCAGAAGCTTAGTAGCGTAGAAGCTATTCGTAATTCCGAGCCATCCCAACCGCACGAAGAAGCGCTTTGGCTTTGTTCAGGCACTCCTGATACTCCATTTCGGGAACCGAATCTGCGACAATTCCAGCGCCGGCCTGCAGGTAGGCGCGGCGTCCTTGCACCCACATAGTGCGGATCGCGATGCAAGAATCAAGGTTCCCGGCAAAGTCCGCGTAAAGCACGGCACCCCCATAGATTCCACGGCGCACCGGTTCGAGCTCCTCGATGATCTCCATCGCGCGGACCTTGGGAGCGCCGCTGAGAGTGCCGGCGGGAAATGTCGCCGCCAGCGCGTCGATGGCATGGCACTCCGAACGCAGCGTGCTTTCGATGGCCGATACCAGGTGCATAACGTGGGAGTAACGCTCGACAAACATGAAGTCCTTCACATGAACTGAGCCGTATTCGCTCACCCGGCCGAGGTCATTCCGTCCCAAATCGACGAGCATCACGTGTTCGGCGCGTTCCTTTTCGTCTTCCTTGAGCTCCTGCTCCCAGCGGCGATCCTCGTCGGCATCGGCGCTCCGCGGCCTCGTTCCCGCAATAGGACGGTACTCAAGTTTGCGCCCGCTCACACGCACCAGCATTTCCGGAGACGAACCCAATACCTGGAATTGCCGCGTTTGCAGGAAGTACAAATAAGGCGACGGATTGATCATGCGCAAGGCGCGATAAATCTCGAATGATGGAACGCCTGGTTCGAGCTCCATCCGCTGGGAAAGCACGATCTGAAAGGCATCGCCAGCTCGAATGTAGTCTTTGGCCTTGAGAATGCTCTTGAGAAACGCAGCCCGGCCCGTGGTCTCTTTGAGCTTGTAATTCTCGCTGCGCGGGCGCGAACGTCGTCGAGGCACGCCCGAAGCCAGCTTCCGTTCGAGTGCGTTGATGTCGCGCAGCGCGCGCTCATAAGAGTCTTTGGCGGACTGCTCGCGGACGTCGGCTACGGCGATGATATGGATTTGTTTCCGCAGGTGATCGAACGCCAGAACACGGTCGAAGAACATCAGGAAACTATCGGGCGAGCCGAGATCGTCGCGCGAATGCTTAGGTAGCTTCTCTAGTTGACGCACCGCGTCGTAAGCGATGAATCCCACCGCGCCGCAGTTAAAGGGTGGAAGATCGGGCAGGGTCGCCGGCCGGTGTTCGCGTAGCAGGCGCGCCAACGTGTCGAATAGCTTGCCTTCGCTGCGCTCAACATTGCGTCCACGGCGGAGGATGATCTGCTCGCCCCGACTTTCGAGCGTCATGTAGGGATGCACGCCGAGGAAGGTATAGCGGCCGATGCGCTCGCCGCCTTCCACCGACTCTAGAAGAAATGCCTCCTGCTCGCCGACCGAGATGCTCAAGAACGCCGATACGGGCGTGAGCAGGTCGGCCATGATGGTCTTCACCACCGGCACGAGCGTCGCCGTACGCGCAAGGTCCTGAAATTCCTTCAGTTGCGGCCGCAGCATGGATACAGGAGAAAAGAGCCGATTATACGGGGCAAGCCAACCAATTACCGACGTAATCTGGCGTCGATTGGAAAAGCGACCATACTATGGCGGGATGGTTTTGCAACTCGCATGACTCCTTGGCTCGAAGAACAAATCGGACCGCTCGTCTCCGCTGGAGGCGTCGGCTGGGCTGTTTATCACGGAACCTACATCGCGCACGACATCGCTCAGGGATTCACTGCCATCTATCTCAAGTCTGGCCCGCTCGAAATCTGCGCGATTGGCATCCTGATCTGGCTGCACGGCAAGTGGCGGCGCGCCACCAGCGTCGATCGCTAGCTTGCAATTCCAAAACAATTAAGTCGCGCGCTGCTCTTCCCGAGAATTATCAAGGGTGACGTTGATCGTCATGCGTCGCTTCCCGCGGTAGACCGTTACCTTGATGGTGTCGCCGGCGTGGTGGTTCTCAAGAACATTGGCGATGTCCTGCGCCGTTTGAATCTCCTGGTCGTCGATCTGCACGATCAAGTCTCCGCCCAAATAGATTTGAGTGAAGCCCAGGTACGCGCGCTCGTGTCCGCCTTTTAACCCGGCACGTTCCGCTGCGCCCCCTGGGGCGAGTTGCTCGATGAGCACGCCCGCGTCAGCGGAGAGACCCATCTGCTCGGCCAGCTCCGGCCCGATCGGCAGCAGGCTGGCGATTCCCAAACTGGGACGGCGGACTTTGCCAAACTGGACCAGGTCATTCAACACCGCTTTCGCAGAATTGATAGGAATGGCAAATCCGACTCCTGCGCTCTGCTCCGCACCGCCGGTGAAGATCATGCTGTTGATGCCGATTACGTCGCCATGCGAGTTGAGCAGCGGCCCGCCTGAGTTTCCGGGATTGATTGCGGCGTCAGTTTGAATTGCCTGGTCGATTCCTCCACCTTCGGGACCGCGGACAGATCGGATGGAACTGATGATGCCGCGCGTCATCGTGCCGCTCAGCCCAAATGGATTTCCGATGGCATACACTTTCTGGCCAACTTCGAGGTTTTTGGAATCGCCCAAAGTTGCAGAAGTCAGGTTCTTTGCTGGAATCTGCAACACCGCAAGGTCTTTCTGACGGTCCGTCCCAATCACATCGGCGCGATACTTCTTTTTATTCCACAGCGTAACCTCAACCTGCCGTGCGCCGGCGATCACGTGAAAATTGGTAAGGATGTGTCCATCGGAATCGATGATGAATCCGGATCCTTGCCCCTGTTGCGGTACCGGGCCATAAAAAAAGTCGAAGGTCACAGCGGTGGAGGTGATGTTCACCACTGTAGGGATCACCTTGCGATATACCGTGATGTTGTTCTGCTCTTCGGGATCGATCGGCCCCGGCGACGCAGCTTCAGTGATCTGAATGCCGCCGCTATGCCCGTTCAAACCAATCAGAGATGACGGAGAGAGACCGCCGTGATGAGTTGTCACGACATAAAAAGCGGCGACTAGAAAAATCGAAAAGATTAAAGGTCGCAAAGTTCTCATAGCGATTCACAAGGCGCGAGCATTCGACTGCATGGCAGCCTGCTTCTGCAGCTCTTTCGCGACACGAACTACCTGCCGTTCCGTGTCGGCAAGCGTGCCGGAGTTGTCGATGATGAAATCGGCTGCCGCCATCTTCTCCGCATCAGAGAGTTGAGCACCCATTCGCTTTTCCGCGTCGCGAAGCGCTTGGCGGCGTTCCTCGTCGCTTGCATCGGGACTCATCATGCGCTTAGCGAAGCGCTCTATTTTTTGCTCCGGCGAGCTGGTGACCACAACGAGCTTGTCGAAGTATTTGCCCAGTCCGGCTTCGAGAATGAGCGCGGCTTCGAAGATCAACAGTGCGCGCGGATCGAATTCCACGGTTTCCTTCATCCAGCGCTCCATACTTTCCCGCACCGCCGGGTGAATGATTTTGTTGAGCTCCTCGATACGATTTTCGCCGAAAGCGATCCCCGCCAGTTTTTTTCGATCGATGGTGCGGTCAGCATTGAGAATGGATTGACCGAAACGCTGAATAATTTCCTGGTACGCGCGTTCGCCAGGCTGCATGGCGTCGTGGCCGACGCGATCCGCATACATTACGTAAGCGCCCTGGGAAGCAAACATCTCTGCTACGGTGGATTTACCGACAGCAAGGCCGCCAGTTAGCCCAACGCGCAGGCTCATGTGACTGGTAACCCTCGACGCATACGCGCAGCCTTAACGGTATTCGACATGAGCATGGCAATGGTGAGCGGTCCAACGCCACCTGGTACTGGCGTGATGGCGCCGGCAACTTCGGCGACCGCTGGATGCACGTCACCTACGAGCGTCGATCCTTTGCGGGCGAATTCTTCCATCCGGTTGCGGTTGTCACTGAAGTATTCGCGAACTCTCTCCTTGTCCATGACGCGGTTTATGCCGACATCGATGACCGTCGCTCCGGGCTTCACCATGCTCGGCGTTACCATGGCGGGCTTGCCGATGGCTGCCACCAAAATATCGGCTTTACGCGTGTGCGCGGCCAGATCGACAGTCCGACTGTGGCAAACCGTGACCGTGGCGTTCAGGTTCATCAGCATCATGGCAACGGGCTTGCCGACGATGTCGCTGCGACCAAGGACGACGGCCTCTCGCCCGGCAATCTCCACTCCGCTTCGTCGCAAAATCTCGATGATGCCGGCCGGAGTGCATGGCGTAAGACCCGGTCGCTGCGTCGAAAGATAGCCGACGTTCAAGGGATGAAAACCATCGACATCTTTCTGCGGCGAGACCGCGAGCAACACCTTTTTGGAATCGACCTGCGGAGGCAGAGGAAGCTGCACCAGAATGCCGTCGATGTCGTCGCGACGGTTCAGGGCATCTACAACCTCGAGCATTTCAGCGGTCGTAACGGACTCGCTAGGGGTAATCTGCTCACTGAAGATTCCGAGCTGTTCGCAGGCTTTCACCTTGCTGCGGACGTAGATCTGAGACGCAGGATTGTTTCCGGCAAGAACCGCAGCAAGTCCAGGACGTATGCCCTGCACCGCCAGTTCCTTCACGTGCGCTGCAACCTCGCCTTTAATTTGCGTGGAAATCAGATTGCCATCGAGAATTTGAGCTACTTCCAGCATCTTCCCTCGCTGCGCCTGGAACAATCACCCATTCCGAATAGTTTTGATAATTCCAGTGTAAACGACGCCAGTATGCAGCTACGCTGAGTTTTCGAGCGTTCCGCTCCAGTGAATAAATGATTTGACGATCGCAGAAACCGTGAGCTCGCGATTGGTTTTGCCAAGTAACTCGTGTCCGGCATTCTCCAGCGGGAAAAGCTGGGTGTTGGCAGAGATCAGTTTCAGTGCCGATTCCATTTCGGAGATCGAGCCCAAGGGATCGCGCGTGCCATGAACGAAGAATACCGGCGTTCGCAATCCACTGAAATGTGCCGTGCGCAGTTGCTGCGGCTTGCGTGGTGGATGAAGCGGATAAGAAAGCAGCAGAAGCGCGTCTGCGACTCGCGCGCTCTCAGCGGCAAGCATGCTGGCCATGCGTCCTCCGTAGGAGTGCCCACCGAGAAAGATTCTTCCACTGACCTCAGCGCGGAGAGCTTCGATCGCTTGTCGCAATCCAGCCTGGTCCATGGCAGACGAACCGAACGGTGGTCCATGCGGCCGAGCTTGCCGAAACGGGAGATCACAGCGCAGCACCGTAACCCCCTCTACGCGGAATGCCTCCGCAAGCGCCACCAAGAGCGGGGAATGGCAATTGCTGCCGGCGCTATGGGCCAAGACCAATCCGTCGGCCTCCCTTTCGGCACGATGTAGGAAGCCGCGGACCGCAGGCTCGCCCGGGTAGTTGAACGCTTCAAACATCTTCACTCCACAAAACCTGCAAGGATACAAAACGTAACCGCGGTCCTGATTGATTCCTGTTCGCAAGTGGACATTTTCAGCCATTCCCGAACTGTTGCGCCGTCGCCATCACACAGTAAGGTCACGCAGCTTCTTACACATACGCTGCCGGGGCTCTGGCCTGTCACGTGCCGGGATTAACTGGATACCAGTCCAGGCTAGCTGAACCGGAGCGGACCAATGGACAAGTTCTCGCAGGAATTTCGCTATGCGCTGCGGCAATTGCGCAAAGCGCCGGGCTTCACCATCACTGCCGTGCTGACGCTCGCCTTTGGAATCGGCGCAAATGTCGCGGTGTTCAGCGTTATGAACGCCGTGCTTCTGAATCCTAGCGGATTGCCAAATCCGCGCAGCCTGGTTGCACTGCGCGCCAAGTATTCGTTTGGCGGGCTTTCCAACATCTCTATCTCCGCTCCAGATTTTCAAGACGCGCTGGAAGGCAGAAAGGTCTTTGAATCTGCCGCGATCATGCTTCCGGCCAGCTTTAATTACTCCGGTTCAGATGGTCGTCCGGTGCGAATTCAGGCGGCGCTGGTTTCCTGGCAGTGGTTCGATGTCTTTCAGGTGAAGCCCGCGTTAGGAAGGGGCTTTCATCTTGAAGACGATCAACCTGAGGCAAACTATTCGATTGTTCTCTCGCACCAGGCATGGCAAAGCCTCTTCGGCGCGGATCCAAACATTGTCGGGCGCAAGGTCCAACTGAACGAACATACCTACCAGGTCATCGGTGTCATGGGCCCGGAGTTCGCCTGGCCGAACACTGCACAGTTCTGGACGCCGATCGCTCTGCCGCAAAAACAGTTTTTTGATAACCAAAACTTCCGGCACAACGAGAACTTCTTCGGGGTGGCGCGATTGCGTCCTGGCGTGACGCTGGACCAGGCAAATCTATATCTCGCTACACGCGTGCAGGAACAAATCGAGCGGGAAGGCAGCAACAGCTTTTCCAAGAGTTCCGGATGGGGAATGTTCTCCGTGCCCCTGCTGGATTTTGTTGCCGGAAACCTGCGCAAACCGTTGCTTTTGCTGTTGGGAGCCGTGGCACTCGTGCTCCTCATCGCATCTCTAAACATCGCCGGCCTGCAACTCGCGCGTGCATCGGATCGAGAGCGTGAGACGTCCATACGCGTGGCGCTCGGCGCGCCCGGCGGCAGGCTTGTCGCCCAGGCTTTTTTGGAGAGCCTTCTTCTGGCATGTGGTGGACTAGCCGTTGGCCTCGCGCTCGCAGAGGCTGGAATCCCTGCGCTTCTATTGCTGGCTCCGCAGAGTCTGGTACGCAATCTCGAGGTGCATTTGCAGGCGCCGGTTCTTGCGTTTGTCGCAGCCATCGTGATCGTCGCGGTCATCCTGTGCGGCAGCGCGCCTGCGTGGCAAATGACCCGCTTCCGCTGGGTCCAGGCGCTGCGTGAAGGCGGCCGCTCCGACAACACCAGCCAGGCACGACAACGACTGCGGGCCGGACTCGTGGTTTGCGAGATTGCAGTGGCCATGCTGCTGCTAGTCAGCGCCGGACTGCTTGTCAGCAGCCTCAAGAAGGTCGAACAGGTCAGCACTGGATTCGATCCTTCCGGCGTTATGACTGCGCGCGTGTCTTTGCCGCGGACGATCTACGGCACCGACGAAAAGAAGGCAGCATTCTTCGCGGGCTTGCTGGATCAGTTGAGAAACATTCCCGGAGCCAGCAACGCGACCATTGCCGACTCCATTCCTTTCGATGGTCAAGGGGGCTCCGCTTCCTTTCAGATCAAGGAAAAACCTGTGGGGCCAGACGATCCCGGACCTCATGCGGTGATACGCGCGATCTCTGCCGACTACTTCCGCAGCTTGCGCATTCCCTTGCTTGCGGGCCGCGAGTTTACTCCCGCCGATCGTAATGGCACGGAACAGGTGGCAGTAGTCGACGACACGCTGGCACGTCAGTATTTCCCAAATGAGGACCCGATTGGAAAGCACATCGGGTTCGGCGGGCCTAACGCCACTTGGTACACGGTGGTGGGAATCGCCAGACATGCGCGCGTGTCCTCGCTTGATGCCGATACGAGCGAAGGCATCTACTACTTGCCGATGGCACAGACTCCGGCTTCGAGCGCCACTCTACTGGTCCGGACCAAGCTGTCGCAGCCGCAGCAACTCCGCAGTGGAATTGAGAATGCCGTTCACGCTGTGGACCCAAATGAGCCTGTATACGACTTCAACAGCCTGGAAGAACTTGTAGAGAGCTCACTCGTAAGCCGGCGCTTCCTCGTGATTCTGCTTTCGACGTTCGCTGCACTGTCTCTATTCCTTTCCGTTTTGGGACTCTATGGCGTTGTCAGCTATATGGTAAAGATGCGGGTGCGCGAGATTGGAGTTCGCATGGCGCTGGGAGCGCAACGCTCTGACGTACTGCTGCTCGTGCTCAAGAAAGGCGTAGAGCTGGCCGTGGCCGGCTCAATCTTAGGCATCTTCGTGACGTTCGTGCTGGGACAAGCGCTGTCGAGCCTGTTGTACCAGGTAAAGCTGTACAACCCCACGACTCTACTCAGCATGTCGGCACTGCTTGGCGTTGTGGTTTTGCTGGCGAGCTACTTGCCCGCGTACCGGGCTTCGCGTCTGCAGCCTCTCGACACCTTGCGCGACAACTGACCGTCGGTAAGCACGCGGCCAGAGTATGATTCCGGTACCCAATGCCTGAATCAATCGACTGGCCTTCGATGCGTCCGCCGGGCAACCGCCGGCGGACCATTCTCATTGTCCTCGCGCTTGCACTCTTTATTCTTTTCTTCGGCCGCTCGACGCTGTCGTATTACATCGACGCGTTATGGTTCGCGTCCCTCGGCTACGGCGACGTCTTCTGGAAAGGCCTGCGGCTTGAGAGCACAACGTTCCTTACTTTTTTTGTAATTACGTTCGTTGTCCTCTACGGATTTTTTCTCGCGCTGAAACGAGCGCATCTGCCCAATCTCCCTCCGAGCCGCACGATCTACATTGCCGGCGAACCTCTGCGGCTCCCTGTTGAGCCGGTGCTGCGCATCGCGGGCTTGGGTGCTTGTCTGGTAGTAAGCGGCATCGTTGGGGCAGGAATGATGCTTGAGTGGCCTACCCTCTCGCTGTGGCGATTTGCCCCTCAGAATCAGGCCGGTTCGGCTGATCCCATTTTTGGTCGGCCGCTGAACTTTTATCTTTTCACCCTGCCGGCGTGGGAAGTGATTCTTGGCTGGCTGCTCGCACTGGCCGGCCTCGTATGTGCAATCTCCCTGCTGTTCATGTTCATCATGGGCAGTACTCGCGTATTAAGCCGAACGCGCTCTGCCTATCCGAGCAGCAACTCTTCGTGGCGGGGATTTTCAGTTGCGTTTGCCTTCCTGTTGCTCGTGCTGGCTGCGCGCACCTATGTTGCCCGCTTCGATCGTCTCTTTGAACAACACACAATTTTTTCCGGCGTCACTTATACCGATGCGCACATCGTGCTGCCGGGAATGCTTATCGTCTCGGTGGCGCTCTTCTTCGGATTCGTGTTGTCGATGGCAAACGCCATACGTCTGTCACGATTGCGTTGGTTGATCGCTGCTGTGGTTCCCGCAATCTTCACGTACATCGCCGTACAAGTCGTAGCTTCTTATGTAAGCAGCTTCATCGTGAAGCCCAACGAGCTGTCGCGGGAACGACCCTATATCACCAACAACATTGAGTACACGCGCCGAGCGTACGGGCTGGACGGGGTCTCAGAACGGGAATTTCCCGCGGAGACCACGATGCAGTCTGCAGATCCTGAACACAATCGCGCGACACTGGAAAACATCCGGCTTTGGGATTGGCATGCTCTTCAGGACACATTGCGCCAACTGCAGGAAATTCGTACTTACTACGACTTCCCCGACATTGATATAGATCGCTACAGCATCGGCGGCACAGAACGCCAGGTAATGCTTGCTACGCGCGAGTTGAACGTCGAGAAACTTCCTGAAAGCAGCCGGAACTGGATCAACGAAAAACTGATCTATACCCACGGCTACGGCATCACCATGAATCCCGTAAATGGATTTACCCCGGAAGGACTGCCGACTTTCATGTTAAACAATATGCCGGTGCAGAGCACGGTAGCGGGACTGAACGTAACTCGTCCTGAGATCTACTTCGGTGAAATGACGAACACCGACGTCTATGTGAAGACCCGGCAGAAGGAATTTAATTATCCGCAGGGACAAAGCAACAACCTCACGGAATACGAAGGCTCAGGAGGAATCCCGCTCGGGGGATTTCTGCGCCGAATCCTGATCGCACTTGATCAGGCTGACCTTACCAAGCTTCCCTTCAGCGACGATATCTCCGGCGAGAGCCGTCTTCTCATGCGGCGCAACGTGCACGATCGTGTCGCCGCGCTCGCGCCTTTCCTCACCTACGATCCGGATCCCTACATCGTGCTGGGTGACGACGGACGCCTGTGGTGGATGATGGACGCCTTCACCACGTCGGAGACGTATCCCTATTCGAGCAACTACCGTTTGGACGACGCGTCGATCAACTACATGCGCAATAGCGTGAAGGTCGTGATCAATGCGTACGACGGCAGCACAGCTTTTTATGTCTTCGATCATGACGATCCAATCGTCGCCGCTTACCGCAGGATATTTCCAACTTTATTCAAAGATGATTCCGAGATGCCGCCTGATTTGCGTCGTCACGTGCGCTATCCCGAGCTTCTGCTGAAAATGCAAGCTGCGGTCTATGGCCTTTACCACATGACAAATCCGGAGGTCTTCTACAACCGAGAGGATCTGTGGACGGTGGCCAGCGAAGTAGGAATGACCGCCGGGGGAGAGCAGGCGACGATGCCGCTGCAGCCGAACTTCATCCTGATGAAGCTGCCGGGCGAGAGCAACGTAGAGTTCGTCGAGATCCTGCCGTTCACACCCGCAAATCGCAATAACCTGATCGGCTGGATCGCCGGTCGCAGCGATGGCGCTGAATACGGCAAAGCGCTCATCTACGATTTTCCCAAAACGAGACTCGTTGACGGTCCCCTGCAGATCGAGGCGCGCATCGATCAGAACGCGCAGCTTTCCGGCCAGCTCACGCTCTGGAACCAGCAGGGCTCGCACGTGAGACGAGGCAGCTTGCTTGTGATTCCGATCGGCCGTGCTCTGCTGTACGCCGAGCCGATATACCTGCAAGCGCAGCGGAGTCCCATGCCGGAGCTGCGGCTGGTCGTTCTTGCCTTACAGGATCGTCTGGCCTATGGTCCGAATTTTGAATCAGCGATGTCGTCACTGTTCGGAAACGCAGCCTCTTACCTGGCTGAAGGAAGTCGGGACGCTTCCTCGGCTCCGGGCAATGCTCCCTCACAGCCGGCCAACGCCGCCACAGACCGTCAGGCACAGATCCGCCAGGCCGCAAAAGACCTGGCCGACTACCAGCGCCTGACAGGCGAAGGCAAATTGAGCGAAGCAGGACAGAAGCTCGAACAACTCAAGCGCGAGCTCGAGCAGCTCGAGAACGAAAAACAATAGACCAGAACACTACGTCTTGGCTTGCTGCAGCAGCCCGCGTTCTTCCTTGGCGGCGTTCGCCGCGCTGCCCAGCAGTTCCGAAATGAGCACCCCCGCGAGGATCAGCAGCGCTCCGGCCCCCGCGCGATACCCAAGTCGTTCCCCCAGCACGAAATAAGACGTGATCCAGGCGAACACCGGCTCCAGGGAGAAGATAAGCGCTGTATGCGTAGGTGAGGTGAATTGCTGTGCCCATGCTTGGATAGTGAACGCCGCAGCGGTGCCCAGAATGCCCGTGATTACGATTGCCCAGCCTACGCGCGAAGTCCACACAATGTGTGGCCGCTCCAAAATCGGAGCAGCGATGCCCATTAGCACGGCAGCGGTGGCAACCTGTAGAAATCCAATCTGCGCAAAGGGATATTTCTCGGTCGCGCGGCCGAGAAAAATAATTTGAAATCCAAAGCTTACTGCGCACGCTAGGGTCAGCAGATCTCCCCTATTCACACTTGCCCAGTTCGCCCATGCGCCCTCGCCGGCTGGCACCGTGAGAAGAAAAAGACCAACCATTGCCGCCAGTACTCCGAGTGCAGTCCAGAGGCCGATCTTCCTTCCCCAAAAGAGGATCAGAAATAACGGAACGAGGATGACAGAGATCCCGGTGATGAAGGCCGACTTCGAAGCGGTCGTCAGACGAATGCCGGTAGTCTGGAATTCATAGCCGAGCCATAGCCAGAGTCCGGTCAGCACTCCGGCGACAAGCGCGGGCCGCCGGATGCGCGCGATGTCCCGATAAAAGAGGGTACCAAGCGCAAGAGTCGCGAGCGTCATGCGGATGAAATTGAACAGCAGCGGCGTCGCGTCCTGGGCGACAGCGTTCTTGATGACCACAAAAGTCGCGCCCCAAACAAACGTCACCAACACCAGCAGGACATGAGCCTTCAGCGCTCTCGGCATGGAGGAAGAATAACAAGTAGGATTTGAAGAGCCGCAATAGGCAGTAGGTTCTCCTTTCCAGAGCCTTATCGCCTATTGCGATTTGACTCATGACTCCCGAGATTCTTTCGCCACGACCCAAAGGCGGGCTCACTGACGAGCAGCTCGAGCAGCTGGCCGGAGTGCTGGACGACGCCTTCCACATTCCCGGCACGAAGATCCGATTTGGTCTCGATCCGATCATGGGGCTCGTTCCCGGTTTGGGCGACGTGATCACTGGTCTGCTGTCATTCCTTATCGTTTTCGCGGCGTGGCGTCGCGGCCTTCCCCGGATCACGGTTCTGCGCATGGTAGCCAACATCGGTATCGACACCATTGTCGGCGCCATTCCCATCCTCGGCGATGTGTTCGATGTGGTCTGGAAGTCGAACCGCATGAATTACAACCTGCTGGTCCGTTATCGCGGCGGAGCCCGCACCGACTTAGTGCTGCGGGACTGGTTGTTTTTCGCACTGCTTCTGCTCTGCCTCGCGGCTACAGTGGCCATTCCCATTGCAGTGGTGGTGGGAGTGGTTTATCTGCTGCGCGGCAGGCAGTGATCTTTGCCGGTGTCTTCGCTAGTTATTCGCGGGGCTTCCTTGCTGCCGCCGTCCTAATGAATCTATTTCACCTCCAATGCATCAATCGTTTAGCACTTCAAATCCGCCCCGCTGGGCGATATACTTAGAATGTCCTCAGGAGACGAGAATGGCGACTGTCACCACACCGAATATCGAAACTACGCCCAAGGCCCCCCCGGTTACCCTCACGCCGACTGCCATAGCTAAAGTCAAAGAGATCATGGCGCAGCAGGAC